>CAIWEX010001226.1 GCA_903911795.1 uncultured Schlesneria sp. | reverse complement strand
TGTTGATTGCCGAGGTCGAATGATGTCTACCAACGAGCAGCATCAACTGGATGTCATTCAGCGCTGGATGCAGGCCGTGATCGTGCATCCCGATGGCGTCGCTGCTGGAATCGAATCGGCGGCGGCTCAATCGGAAGTCAATGTCTCTGCAGATCAGGTCGACGGAGTGATCGATCGCTCGAATTCCCAATCGAGCATCGAACGACTCGAGGTCTATGCCAATGCCTACCGCGCAAGGCTGCTGGAGGTGCTGGTCGGTGAGTATCCTGCGCTGATCCATGCCATCGGCGAAGAGGTCTTCGTGGAACTCGCCAACGGGTATCTCGAAGCCCATCCTCCAGGAAGTTACACACTCGCAGCGCTGGGGCAGTATTTTCCCGATTACCTCGCGAAATCACGACCTGCCAGGGACGATGGCCAGCCTGACTGGGCAGACTTCCTGATTGACCTGGCTCGCCTGGAACGGATTTATAGCGAAGTCTTCGACGGCCCGGGGATTGAACAAATCACAGCCATTTCGGCCAGCGATATCCAAGGTCTATCCGTCGAAGCATGGCTGCACTCGAAGTTGATTCCAGCCCCGTGCCTGCGGCTGGCAACGTTTGAATTTCCGGTCCACGAATACGCGACAGATGTGCGATGTGAACGACAGCCCGCCCCCCCGCTGGCTCAGACGACGCATCTGGCGATCACGCGGCGCGACTTCATCGTACGCCGCGTGGGCTTGAGTGAACCGGAATTCAAGGTTCTGTCCGCTTTGATCGCGGGCCAGACGATTTCCGAAGCTCTGGAATCGCTGCTCCAAACCACGGGGCAGCCTGCAGTAGAGATCACTGATGACGTCCATCGATGGTTTCAAACCTGGACGGTCGCTCGATATTTTGTCGGAATCCGGTCCAGTCAATGACTGAGACGTCGCAAGCGATGAACCAGTTTCCACCGAGATTGCCTCGGTGGTTTACTGGTTCCGCTGAATCGAAAATCACTTTGGCGTGACGATGACGCTCGCCTTATTGATCTTCACTTCTTTGAGCGGTCTATCGCTGTGATTGGTTTCGACAGCACCAATCTTCAGGACGATATCCAGGCTGGCTTTGTCGGCCGTCTTTCCGAACACGGTGTATTGATTGTCCAGATGAGGGACTCGTTCCAGGCAGATGAAAAACTGTGAACCGGCTGAATTCGGGTCACTGGTACGGGCCATCGACAGAATACCGGGTTCGTGAGGCGTCCGATTGAATTCCGCCTTGATCGTGTAACCTGGCCCGCCAGTCCCCGTCCCCTGCGGACATCCGACCTGAATCATGAATCCAGAAATGACGCGATGGAAAATGATCCCATCGTAAAATCCGATTTTTGTCAGACCAATCAGATTCTTCGCATGTCCCGGAGCGAGATCGGGGTAAACGTCGAGCAGGATCTTGCCCATCGTCGTGTCGAATTCCACTTGATAGGTGTTCTTCGCGAAATCCACATCCGCCAAAGCCTTGTCCACTTCCGCACGTCGATTGGCTGCCACAGATCGATCCTTTGTTGCAAGTTTTGAGTCACAATTCGTCGGCGACATGATACGCGTCGCAACGACAGTTGGCGAGTGACGGTGAATGGGGTCCCAGAAATTGGAATTTCTGTGATGATTGAGGGGTTCCCGACCCTCATCGTTCGGCCCGTGCCTGCCAAGTGAAAAGCGTCCGTCAGATATCCGGCATGCGTTACACCACGCGTCCATCGTTATCGGTTTTCAACCATGATCGGAGTCGCCGAAGCGTCGCTTCCGGTAATTCCTCTCCCCCAAAAAGTACGACCATTTTGCCTGGAGTATACTTTTTGACATATTCCCGGAGCGGTTCAACGAGTTCGAGAGGCAAGGATTGCAGAAAGACATCCTCGCTTACAGATTCTGCAGCGACGGCAAGCATGCATACGGCCTCCGCCCTGCTCAATACTCCTGAAACATACGCTGCAACAGCGTTTGCAAAGGTGATGGCCATTATCACGTTCTCCCCTTAGGATTCCGTCAGGCCGACTTTGAAGGAAAATAATCGACATTGGAGATGGGATACTGATTCAGGTAAATGGGACTCAGCGCGTGCCGACTCCATTTTTGCTCACGCAAAGACGCAGAGACGCCAAGGCTTTTTTTTGGTCAGGAGGACTGGACTTCTCCATTCCTTACCCCCTTTGCGTCTTCGCGTCTTGGCGTGAGACTTCTTCGTCTTCATTGCACCGCCGAACGCGATGCCCTCAATTCCCCTTCGATGAAGCAGCTTCGATGATGTTGGCCAATCGCGTGACTCCGTCATCAATTTCGGCATCGGTGGCCAGCGAGAAACTCAGTCGCATCGTGTTCCGAACCTTTTCGTTCGCATAGAACGAGCTACCAGGCACAAATGCAACTCGTGCCTCCCGTAGCGCCGTCTGCAACAGTTGAGCACCGTCTAGTTCTTTTGGCAGAGTCACCCAGATGAACATTCCTCCCTCGGGAGTGGTCCATGACACTCCTGGCGGCATCTTGGCTTTGAGCATCTGCAACATGCGATCACGGCGCTGGCGGTAAACAGGGCAGATCACATTGACCCGTTCCTGCATCCCCGCCTGCAACAACTCGTTCATCACAATCTGATTGATCGTGGAATTAATCAGGTCCGAGCCTTGCTTGACCAGAACGAGCTTGCTGATCAAAGGACGCGAAGCACAAACCCAGCCGATGCGCAACGACGGAGCGTAGGTCTTCGAAAACGTTCCGCAATAAATCGTCCGACATTGATCAATCGGACGTCCGGCGGTTTCGATCGCCTGAATCGCAGGGACTCGTTCTCCGTCGTACCGCAGTTCCGAATAGGCAGCATCTTCAACAAGCGGAATATCCAACTCGTCCGTCAACTTCAACAGCGATTCGCGCGATTGGCGTGTCAGCGTCTGCCCGGACGGGTTGGCGAAGTCCGACACGATGTACGCAAACTTCAATCGCCCCCCTGCCCTGGCCCCATCCTGACGATATTTGTCGGCGCGAAGATCGCTCATATCGAGCGTCGCGTAACTCGACTCGTACGCATTGAACGCCTGCAATGCCCCCAAGTATGTCGGTGCCGCCACCAGGACAGAATCTTTCGGGGAAATAAAGATCTTGCCGATGAAATCGAGACCCTGCTGCGAACCATTCGTGATCAGAATATTGTCGGCGTGACAGGTCACTCCCAGAGTCGCCATGTAACGGGCAACATTTTCCCGCAGCGGCAGATACCCTTCGCTGATGGAATACTGCAGAGCCTGTCTGGAACGCACGGGATCACGAAAAAGACGCTCGTACGCTGCGGAAATCGCATCAACCGGGAACAGCGCAGGGTCAGGGATTCCCCCGGCGAATGAAATCATCCCCGGTTGATCAAGAATCTTGAGCAACTCACGAATCTCGGACGCACAAATGCGACTGGCTCGCGTCGCGAAGATTTGTTGCCAATCATATCCAGTGTCACTCAATTTCGATTCTTTCATCTCTTGATGATCGTGATTTGCGCATTCGTTTTGGCGAGCGACCAGCGGGAGCGGCAGTCGCAATTGTGCCGAGGGGCCTGCCCTCATCAGGTACTTGATCCCGCCAGAAGTTTGAAACGTCAAACACACGCGGCAAAAACTGCGTTGCCCATCAAGCCCGGTGCTTCATTCGGATTATTTTCGCCCGAATACCATGATCGTGATGTCGTCGTTCTGTGGTCGGCCATCGGCGAACTTCCGGACATCAGCCAGAATGGTTTTTCCCAGTTCGTCCGCGTGACCACCCTGACTGGCCGCCATCAGTTCCCGCAGTCGATCCACTCCGTACAAGTCGCTGTTGGGATTCATGGCTTCGCTGACGCCGTCAGTGTAGATCACACAGGTCTCGCCCTTTTCGATTGTGCGTGTCAGCACATCGTACGGGAATTCGTCGATCACACCGATCGGTACTCCGACCGCCTCTTCGCCAAACTCGATGATGCTGCCGTCGGTCTTGCGAATCATGATCGGCATATGGCCAGCGTTGGCGATATGCATCTCGCCCGTTTCCAGGTCAATCACGAGCAGCACGAACGTCACAAACCGTCCTTCGACGGCGCGTGTACACATCTGGTGATTAATCCGCTGGATCGCTTCCTGAACGTCAGTGACGAATGTCATGACATTCGTGACAACGGTCGCGATTCGAGACATCACCAGCGAGGCTGGAACACCCTTTCCGGCGACGTCCCCAAACGCCAGACAGACTCGCTTCTGGTCTTCCAGCATGAAAACGTCGTAGTAGTCGCCGCCAACCGCCTGGGCCGTGTCATACGATGCGTAGATTTCCCAGCCGTCCGGCTTGGGAATCTCCGTCGGGAGCAGCGATCGCTGGACCCCCATCGCGATATTCATTTCCTTGTCCTGCTTCTGCTTTTCCATCGCAGTCACCAGCAGGTTGGCCTGCTCGTACGACATGGCCGCCTGACCCGCGACAGCCATCAGCAGATCGAGATCTTCTGCACGGAACTGGTTGAATGCGTTCTGCGTGTCGATGTTGATGATCCCCATCGGGTCGCCAGACAGGCTGAGCATCGGGACGCACATCATTGAACGGATCGTCAAATTCGAAATCGATTCGCTGGCCTGGAACCGGGAATCGCTGGCAGCGTCCGCCGACAAAATGCCCGTCTTCTGCTCGAGAACCGTCTTCAGAATCGTACGACTCAATTTGACGGTTTCGTCGTCCCCTGCCCGGCGATGCTTCATCGCCTTGGGAACCATCTTTCCCAGCGCGGGATCGTTGAACAAAACGCAACCGCGGTCGGCATGCGGGAAAATGTTAAAGAGCGTGTCCAGGATCTTGGGGAGCAGTGAATTCAGGTCGGCAGTACCGGCGAGGGCTCGACTGATTTCCAGAACCCCTTTCAGCTTCGCCTCAGGGTTGACTTCGAGCTTACCGAACACGGATGTTCCACGCTCGGCTGTCCCCATGATTGTGGACGTATCTTCTTCCCCTTCACTGACATCCACGTTGAAGTTCGTTTCAACGGCCTGTGCGGGAATCGAAGGAAGCGGAGCAGGCTTCGGGGCGGCGGGCTTGGGAGCGGCAGCACCTTCCGGAGTCTCAAAACGCAACAGAATCGGCCCGAGTTTGATCCGGTCGTCATGGACTAGAGCAGTGGGACCATCGATCTTCTTCCCGTTGACGAAGGTCCCGTTCCCACTCTGCAGATCTTCAACGACGAACTGATCGCCCTTCTTGACGATCTTCGCGTGTTTCCGCGAAACCATGTTCGAATTGATCTGGAATGTACATTCGGGGTGCCGCCCGATGACGGTTTCGCCGGTCGTCATTTCGAACGGAACCGCCTGACCTTCCTGCAACAAGACGATCTTTGCCATTATCAATGTCCTGAATTCATCAAGGAGCGCACAAGTGATTCTGAGGATTCTATGAACCAAACGCGGATCGCGAAAGGACACCACACCCCGTCGGCGGCATCAATCACTGAATTCCATTTGGTCAGACACCAAAAATGGTTTCCACATTTCCGCGTAATACTTGCCTTCCGAGTGCCAACGCCCGGCTTTCACTCCATTTTCGGGCAATCACAAAGTCCTGTGCCAGAACCCGAGCCAGCGACTGACGATACATGCTGAACTTCGGCCAGGCAAATTCCAGCTTGTACATGTCGCTATAGTACCCAATCTGCTTATTTTGCGGAACTGCCTGCAATCTCGCGCGAGTGTCAATTTCGATGTACGCCGGGATATTCGAGTACCACCAGTGGGCATTCGTGTAGACGTTCGGGAATATCCAACTGTAGCTGACCAATTCGTGATTGCTGATCTGAGCCAACACCGAAATCGGAAACTTCACCTGCGGAAACGCGTTAAACAGGGCCTGGTATTGAATCAGCGAGACTCGCTGGTCAAACAGATCCTGTCCCTGGAAGACCCCTTCCGGGTAAACTCGCCGGTTGACACCGATCATCAAATCGAACGGCAATCGGAACTCGGCACAGTACTCGGCCAAAGTCCAGAAGACGAACCGGCTGACAAGCGTCGCGTCATCTGGCGACAAGGCTTCACCCTGAAGCAGCCGCTTAATCGCCGGATCAACTTCGTTGACGGAGACGGCGACAGGCGAAAACGATGGCGGCAGAGATATCGCACACGCCCGAACCCCGTGTGACGAAAAATGTTCGAACAGCTTTCCAATTGCACGTCGCAAACTGGTCGCTCCGGCACATTCCATTCCGGTCGCCTTAGCCAGCCGAGCGCGAACTTCCGACTTTCCCAGATGAAAGACAAGGTCATCAGTCCGCAGGCAGGGGATGTAGCGATTCGTGTCGAATCCTTCGAGTGGATCGTCGAAGTCATTCGTCAGAAAAACGCGTTCGATTCCCGACTGCTTCAGACACTGGTCCTCCCAATCCGGTTCTGCCATCTTCGCGGCAGCGCGGTCGTACAAGGCTTCCCAGTTCGAAGTCGTGATCCGCTCTTCGTTGCATCCAAAAAACTTGCGACAGAGTTCGACCAGCCAGCTCACCTGGATCGTGTTGTCGAGGTGACCGAGTGATTCGACCAATCGTCCAACTTTCGTCTTCGGATCGAGTCCCGGTTCTTCAATCCGTTCTTTGGGCATTCCTGCAGAATGAGCAAGTTCGGTGTAGTAGTGATATCCCATGATGTCGGCCAGCGTTCTGGACGCAGCTGAATGGGGATTGATGTGCGTATGCGGATCGATCAGGACCAGCTTGGTCAGTTCGTCACACATTTGCTGGACCAGTTGTTCGGACATTGAAAACACTCCACGACTGAAAACAAAATCGAGTACCGAAGGATACCAGAGGCAACTCCGTGCTGCGCCTCCGACGCGAGTCGTCACCACGAATGCGAAGTTCGCCATCAGCTTGGCATCGAATGCCAAATCATACTGCTAGAAAACTGAAGAATAGAAGTGTGGCGGCTGATCAGTGCAGATTCAACGCCACTCGCAATTCGTTACTGCCTTTAGCCATCATCGCATTTTGTGCGGGTTGCGATACAAAGCCTAAATCCAACTACAAAGGACTGAACCTGGTGAATGCCTCAGGGACTATCACTCTGGATGGCACGCCACTCGAAGGTGCGGTCGTGTCGTTCGACGATCCGACAGACGACACCTTTTCCTACGGCATGACGAATTCGAGCGGTCAGTTCAGCCTGCAGATCGACTCTGACATGAAGGGAGTGAAACCGGGAGCTAAGATCGTCCGCATCAGCACGACTCGCAAAATCCTTGGTTTGAACGTCAAGGAAGAAGGTGGAGACCCTTCCGAGAAACCCGCCCCGCAACCAGAACGAGTGCCGGACAAATACTACAAGAAATCCAAGCTGTTCGTCGAAGTGACCCCCGACAAGACTCGATACGACTTTGATCTGAAATCAAATTGATCGACGTACGAAATTTCAGTTTGATGTTCGAACTTGCTTGGTGTGGGCAGTCCAAGGTCTGTTGAACTTTCAAAACTTCCCCATGGCCTTGCGGTTCGGTGAAAACTGATCGAAGCTCGACGATTTCGCAGCGGGAGCAGAACTCGTGGCTGGTGGTCCGTATTTTTCATGCAGATCATCGTGCAGTGAACGCAATTCTTCCGTCGACCACTCTTCGATCTTCCATTCCGGATTCAAGAGATTGACGTGATTCGCACCGCGCAAATGAACCACCAGCGATTCCTTGGTGGGGTTCGTGTCACCGTCCACTGACCAATGGTTTCCACGCAAGGGATAGTGCCCGGTGGTTGCAACACGGATCGCCGTCGGAATCGGTTCCTTCGGTCGCTCATTGATCCCTTTCATCAGCCAGCCAAACGTCCAGGCGTCCAACGGGGTAGAGCAACCGTCCTTGAATGAGCGAACGATTTCGTTGTCACTGACGCAGGCTACGACCGGAAATTCACTCGCATCCAGTTGCTTCAACAGATCGGCGGCCTCGGCTTTGTCGACCAGTTGAATATGGTTGTCGGGAGTGAATCCGATCTTCCAGCCCTGTGACCGCATCGCTTCGAATTCGCCACCCGCTTTGAACAGCCGCTCCAATTCACGGCGACACATCTCCGAGTCCTTCGAAGTGATGACGATGACCCGCAAATCTCGCGGCACCACTGCGTCAGCGGCTTTTGCCGAGTTCCGCCCCGCTTCGGGTTCTGCGGTTTGTACTGCGTTTGCGGTACGCGCGCTCTCCTTGGAGTCACGTTTGATTTCCGATTCGGTTCCATCCGCCAATACCGCAACATCCATGAATGCGGCGAGCAGCACTGCTGCTTTCATGAGCATCCGAACCGACATACGGATTCCACCTCGTTTTGGAAGCTGGAGTATTCTGGTTGTCGCCGAGACGTAACCCCGAATTGCAACAGCAAAGTACGTCAATTGCCGACGTACCAGGCCAGAAGGAAAATCGCGACGAGATCAACAAGGTGGAGAGGAGAGGCAAACTGCGTACAGCGAGGGGCCCCGCTCTCGACCACTACCGGATCAGCGTCGATCAGCGTGGCGAGTTGCGGCTTTGAAATACAACTGCAAATGGGAACCAGTCCGACTCGATCCAATCCTCACCAATCGGAGAAATGCGATCAGCTTTCCAGCCGGAATCGCGAAGCTGGTAAAGCATCGAGTCAGCCGCGTGCGAATTCGTCGAATGGATCAGCACGGGGGCAATTGGAACCACCGTCGAAAGGTAGCTCGAAACATCCCGTCCGTCGCCGGGATCAGGGTCGCCGGGGTGATCGACAAACAGATCGTGATCAAGTGCAATCAATTGCGGTTTCGGGATACGCGGAAAATTGGCGATGAAGTCGTGGGCAGTTCGCCAGTAGAGAAAGCGGAAGCTTCTTGAAAGCACGGCTGCAAATCGAGCGATTCGTTCATGATCGTCTTCGAGCATCACGATGAGCGGTCGATCGTCCTGCATGATGTGTCTCAGCAATACGACTTCGCTGCGGTCAGCCTCACGACGGACGCGACTTGACGGAAGGATTACTCCCCTTCCCCCAGCGGTTTTCGTGTTGAATCTGCTTCCGGTGAGTATGAACTCCCACCATCAGGATGTCGAAGACCCGGCTGAATTCCAGCATCGCCTTCGCGAACCGCTTACGAGTCAGGAAGTCCGAAGCCTTGCGATAAACATCATTCAGCAATTTCCAGTCGATCGCCCAGTTCTCGTCCATCGCTGCCTTTTGCAGTTCCCCTTCCATCCGGGCCAGGTACTGCAAAAACTCTTCCGTGATCCGAGCCGACGCTGTGCGATACGGACGCCAGACAATCGTCGAGCCCGGATCAGGACTTCTCGCATGATCCACAGGTTTCTTTCGCATGCGGCTGATGATCAACCATGTCGCTGACAAGGCAACCGATGCCGAGATCAAGCCGATTCCTGCGGCGCGTTGCAGCGGATCGAGCAGGATCATGCTCAAACCGAGCAGAAAGAATGCGGCGAGCAGGCACATCAAACTGTAGCCCCACCAACCCATTCCTCCACTGCGAACGGGGAGATCGACATCACTGTCACCCGCCCCTTCTGGAATTTCGCCTGCCCGAACGACGATCACCGTGATGTTGTCGGGACCGCCCCGCAGGTTGGACAGATGCACGAGCAGGCGCGACGCTTCCGTCGGTGGCAATTCGCTGGTGATCATGCCGATTTCAGAATCACTCAGCAGACCACACAACCCGTCCGAGCAGACGACAAACGTATCACCGGGAAGGACAGGAAACGGCCCTTCCATGTCAACCTGGACAGCCTGTTCAGGGCCGAGTGACCGGGTAATAACGTTGCGAGGACACATGCGTTCTGCATCGCGAGGGTGCACCTTGCGCTGCTGAATCAATTCCCAGACCAGACTGTGATCGCACGACAACTGGTCAATCAGTCGGTTACGAATGCGGTAAACGCGGCTGTCACCGACATGCCCGACAATTGCCCCCTGCGGACACAACAACAGGACGCTGCAGGTTGTTCCCATCCGTAGGAAGTCTTTGTTCTGCATTCCCCGTTCGTAAATCGCGGAATTAGCAGCTTCGATCGCAGCCCAAAGGGCGTCTTTCGCGTTGAGCTGCCGTAACTTGTCGAAGGTATGTGGAATCGTATCGACGGCAATCTTGCTCGCCAGTTCACCGACCGCATGGCCCCCCATGCCGTCCGCAACGACGAACAGATGCCCACGTTGCTGCCAAGTTTGCTGATCAGGAGCCAGTTGAACGACGCACGCATCCTGATTGTTCTGACGTCGGAAGCCGACATCAGTCAATGCTGCGTAGCGAACTTGCTGTTCCCAAAGCATGCGAACTTCAACTGCGACCTGCGCAGGCCTTCTGATGGTCCGTTCGTAACGATCGTCAATTCACGTAAACATTATTGTAGCTGCACCGCCGAATTCGGGTACTGTTCCATTTCGGATACTGGCCCAATTCGAGGGCTCCCGGCCAGTGGAGAATTCGTTTTTACTCGCCCGAGTGAAAACCGCTACACTCCCCGCAAAAGATAGCACACTCGGCAAATTCTGTCGCCACCATGATCTGTGGATGAGGATTCTGTTGACGCAACTCCAATCCTCAAAAAGACCTGCCACGATTATGAAATATTGCGATTGGCCCAAAATCCCGTCATCACTAGAATCCCCGCGCTTGTTCAGGGGAATTGGTCCATTTGAATTCGGGCGAATGCCGTGACGACATCTCACATCACAACGCAATCCTTACCGCATCAACAAGATGTGTCGAGCAGCGCTGCGCCGATGCGATGGAACTGCCGTTTGGTTCTGGTTGCCTCTCTCGCTCTGTTTTCTCTCAGTTCGACAGGTTGCGTCAGCCGCAGGCTGATGGTCTACTCGAATCCTCCCGGTGCGATGGTCCTGCTGGAAGGTCGTGAAATCGGCTACACTCCGACCGCCGTCGACTTCACGTACTATGGGAAGCGGGAGTTGACGCTGATCAAAGACGGCTATGAAACGACGACAAAACTCGTCCCCGTACGTGCCCCCTGGTATCAGTGGCCAGGAATCGACTTCTTCTCGGACAATCTTTTGCCGTTCCGAGTCACCGACCGTCAGTCCGCTTCGTTCGATCTGCAACCACGACAGATGGTTCCCAACCAGGAACTGCTGAATCGCGGCAAGGAATTACGCGGCGAAGCCCAGATCGGCAGATAAATTTTCGCACGCCAGCTCGGCGCGGGTCGCCCGACAATGTTCGGCGCGGGTCTCCTGACCCCGCCGAAACCCCCGACCGAAGGTCTCCTCCTCCTGCAGAGCGAGAACATTGGCAGAACGATCAAGAATCATGATCGTAGCTTCTTCTATCGTTCTGCCCCTCATCGTTCTGCCCTTCTCAAATTCAAATCCCGCCTGCGACAATACGAAAGCCTCCCTGTTCTGCCGACGTATGCAGCACATACAATACACTCGTGGACGCGAGTGACCCTCCCGCAGGCGACGATATCACAACGGTTTCAGTCCCGACTGCAACCACATCGGGAATCCTGCGCCCCATTCGAAAACTGGTGGTCTTTGTTCTCGGCATGTCGGTGCTGATAGTCGGCATCGCCATGATCCTGCTTCCCGGTCCGGCGACGGTCGTCATTCCCGCCGGTCTGGCGATCCTGGCGACCGAATTCGTCTGGGCACAACGCTGGCTCGTTTACCTGAAACGACGTGCTCAGGAAGTGGCCGAGTGGAGAAAGGGATCGAAGGGCAAGCCCGCGACCGTTCCTGACGCGACGGCATCCGACGTAAAAAGCCCCGACGAGACCATCAATTAAGAGGTATTCACCTCTATCGACCGAAAGGACGGCCATGATCGGCCGTCCTTCGGAAGTCAGCTATTCTTCGTCATGCTTCATCCTGGCCGAAGCAACGATTTTCTGCTGTTCATGCGGTGGGACTTGTTCGTAATGGCTGAATTCCATCGAGTACGAACCTTGTCCCCCCGTCATGCTCGACAGTGACCGGGCATACGTCATCAGCTCTGACAGCGGCGCCCGAGCCTGAACGACTGTCATGTTACCCGGCAGCGGGTCCATCCCTTCCATCCGACCGCGACGCGTATTTAAGTCACTTGTTACCGAGCCGACATGGTCAGCCGGAACCGTCACCTCCAGATGCATGACAGGTTCCAGCAGGCTGGGTCTGGCCTGTTGAAAGATATCGCGGAAACAGCAGCTTCCCGCCGTTCGAAATGCCGCTTCATTGCTGTCGACGGGATGATCCTTGCCGAAGAACAGAGCCACGGCGAGATCCTGGACCTGGTACCCGGCCATCACACCTTTTTCCATCCGCTCGCGGATCCCCTTTTCGACCGCCGGGATGAATTGGTTGGGAACGGAACCACCCGAAACACAGTCCAGAAATGCAAAGTTCAATTCCTTGTCGTAGTGAAATTCCCGCAGACTCTCAAATTGCTGGCGAGTGAAATACGTTTCGGGATCGATGTCTTGAGGCAGCGGGTAGATTCGCAAATGGACTTCTGCGAATTGTCCTGAACCACCCGACTGCTTCTTGTGACGGTAAGAACCTTCGGCCCGTCCGCTGCAGGTTTCGCGATAGGGAACCTTGGGTGCATGTACGACGACATCGACCTTGTCACGCTTGTGCAGTCGTTCCTGGACAATCTGCAGATGCAGATCGCTCATTCCACGCATGACCATTTCATGCGTCTGAGGATCCCGCGTGATGCGGAATGTCGGATCTTCTTCTTCGATCTTGTGCAGTGCACCGGAGATCTTCTGCTGATCACTGCGACTCTTCGGTTCCACCGCCAGCCCGATCATCGGTGTCGGAAACTCGATCGAAGGGAGGACCATCGAGCGATCTCCACCGACCAAAGTGTCCCCCACCTGAAACTCATCGACTTTCGCGACAACAACGACATCCCCGGCATGGGCTTCCTCAACGGCTTCGACCTGTCCCCCCTGGACATCCAGCAATTGATGAATCTTCACGCCGCGTCCGGTACGCATATCGCGGACCGTCGAATCCTTGGTCAGTGTCCCGGACAAAACTCGAATGAAACTCATCTTCGACACAAACGGATCAATCCGTGTTTTGAAGACTTGAGCCACCAGGGGTGCCTCAGCGCTGGTGCTGATCTCGACATCCTGACCACCGTCCCCCGTGGCATGACGGACAAGTTCGCCAGGTGTCAGAGCGAAGTCCGCGATCGAATCCATCAACTGCGCAACGCCCACTCCCGTACGAGCACTCACGCAGAAGATCGGAATCAGCGTTCCCGCCCCGATTGCCTTGTTGATCCCTCCCAACACTTCATCCGATTTGAGTTCCTGCCCGTCAAGGTAGCGTTCCATCAGTTCTTCATCGGCTTCGACAATCGCGTCCATCATCGCCACACCATAGGCGGCGGGACTCACCACAGCACCATTCTGTTCGACAGGCCCGGTCGACAGCGTTGTCTTGACCCCTTTGAAGTTGCCACCGATCCCGCAGGGGACATTCATCGGAATGCAGTTGGAGCCAAACGTCTCTTGAATCGTCGCAATCAATCTGGGGAAATCGACGTTTTCGTGATCGAGCTTATTGAGAACGATCATCCGGGCGAGATGTGCTTTGCCGGCGAGTTCAAAAGTCCGCCGAGTATTCGCCTCGATCCCGGCGGCGGCATTGATGGTGATGATTGCCGTTTCCGCAGCACAGACGGCGGAAATGACCTGCCCCACAAAGTCAGGATAACCGGGGGTGTCGATGACATTGATCCGCATCCCGTGATGTTCAAAGTGAACCATCGCAGCCGAGATGGAGAAGTGATGCTGACGGGCTTCGTCGTCGGTATCCAGCAGGCTGGTTCCGTCATCGACTGAACCAGGCCGGGTGCCAACCCCTGCCTTGTACAGCATCTGGTCGGCGAGCGTCGTTTTGCCGACCCCGCCATGACCGACAAGAACAATGTTGCGAATTTGCTCCAAACGAAACTTAGACATACCGGCCCCCTTTCGTCGATGAAACATTCGAGTCGCCAGGCACGGAAAAGACGTGGTCTAAATTCTACGATTCCCGTTTGGTTGATTCCAGCACTTCTTGACGATATCTCAGAGCGAAGGGCTTTTTAAGGATGGGGTAACACAATCGCTCGCTGAATAAGTGCGGCGTGGATAGTCGTGGTTCGCTCCGCGAACCAACGCTTCTTGTTTGGCAAGAC
>CAIWEX010001225.1 GCA_903911795.1 uncultured Schlesneria sp. | reverse complement strand
CGCACTGGGAATCGATACCGGACACACATTGTATGCAGGTGATCGACCTGTCCCCATCACAGATGGCGGCCGACCGATTCAAGAATTGTTTGTTTGATCTTGTGATCGGGCTGGGTATCAACGGGTGTCACCTTGTCTCAACACAGGCGATTCCAGACAGAGGATTTAACGATGGCGAATGCTTACGACGATTATCGTGAAGGGACACCTAGTCTGTTCTTCAGCAGAGCCATCCCATTGCTGCTGGCCGGTCTGCTGGTGTTGTCAATGTTCGGCAGTGCTGGTGCAACGCAGGTAACGCCCGGTTCACGGCCGAACATCGTCCTGATTTTCATTGACGATCTGGGCTATGGAGATATCGGCCCCTACGGCTCCACGAAAAACCGCACACCGCATCTGGACCGGATGGCCCGCGAAGGAATGAAGCTGACCAGTTTCTATGCGGCACCCGTCTGTTCCGTTTCTCGTGCCCAAGTGATGACGGGTTGTTATGGCGTGCGAGTTTCCATTCCTGGAGTCTTCTTTCCAGCAGATCGCCATGGGATCAATGCTGACGAGCATACGGTTGCGGAACTGTTGAAGGATCAGGGTTATGCCACGATGTGCATCGGCAAGTGGCATCTCGGTGATCAGCCACCATTTCTGCCGACACGACACGGGTTCGACCACTACTTTGGCATCCCTTATTCCAACGACATGAACAAGCCTGCTGCCAGCACTGGCCAGCCAGTGGTACCGCTGCTGCGAGACGAAAAGGTCGTTGATCTGCTCGATGGAACAGAACAAAACGGGGTGACAGCCCGCTATACCGAGGAAGCGGTAAAATTCATTCGTGACCATCAAGAAAAGCCTTTTTTCTTGTATTTCCCACATACGGCCGTCCATACGCCGCTTCATCCCGGCGACAACTTTCGAGGGAAGTCGGCGAACGGAAACTTTGGGGACTGGGTTGAAGAAGTCGACTGGAGTGTCGGTCGAGTGCTTGATTCCATCCGCGAATCGAAACTTTCCGAACGGACTCTGGTGATCTTCACCAGCGACAATGGCCCCTGGTTGACTCAGGGAAAGAACGGCGGCGAAGCAGGTCCGCTGCGCGGTGGTAAAGGGAGCACATGGGAAGGGGGCATGCGTGAGCCGACCATCGCCTGGTGGCCAGGCAAGATTGCGCCAGGTTCATCGTGCGATGCCGTCGCAGGGAACATCGATTTCCTCCCGACTTTTGTCTCGTTGGCTGGGGGGAAAGTCCCGACCGATCGCAAGATCGACGGTCGCGATTTTTCGCCGCTGTTGCTTGGAACGTCAAAACAATCGCAGCGCGAAGCTCACTACTACTATCACGGAAATAAACTGGAGGCCGTTCGATCGGGCCCCTGGAAGCTGGCGCTGGGGCCGCAGGGAGAAGGTCGCGGCAAAAACGGAGATGCCCCGGATGCAATCGCCTCTGGAGTACGCCTCTATAATCTGGATGAAGAAATCGGCGAACGCACCAACCTTGCTGCTCAACACCCCGAGATTGTCAGCCAACTGCAAAAACTCGCCGACGCGATGGCTGCCGAACTTGGAAATGGAAAACCTGGCCCGGCATGTCGCCCTGCTGGGGAAGTGGACCAGCCGACTCTCCTTTACGTTGGAAAAGTGACGGAACAATCCACCACAAGTGTGAAGCCCGTCGATCTGCAAAAGCTGAAACTCGGCGAGACACTCGATGCGTCTTCGGCACCACAAATCGCCAATCGGCCATTCACGATTATCTGCGACGTTCAACCGGAAGGACAAAACGGAGTCATCGTGGCTCACGGAGGCAAGTCATTCGGTTATTCATTGGCTCTCGTCCAGGGTCAACTCTGGTTCAGCGTCAGGACGCGCGCAGATTCCATTGCCACGGTTAAGTCTGACAGGATTCCAGAAGGCCGGATTGAGATCGAAGCCGAATTGGCGAAAGACGGCGCCATGACGCTAATGATCAATGGAAAGCCAGTCGCCAAGGGGCAGTCGCCGGGTTTAATTTCACGGCAACCCCAGGAAAATTTCTGCGTCGGCCATGACGATGCCAACGCGGTGAACGACGAAAGTGGTACGGCACGTTTCAAAGGAACATTAGGGAAGCTGCTGGTAAAAACTAACGACGTGAATTGAAATTGGCAGGCCATCATCTTGGGGTTGGGTCGCCGAGGCTGAACTGCGCTGAACTGGGTTTGCGAAGGAAGCCACAGGGGTTCGCGACGACGGGTATCCTCTTGTAAAAACTCGAATCTCTTGAAAACTGACAACGCATGCCGATTGACCGCACATACCGACGCTTGACGCTTTTGATCCTGGCCATATTGGGATCATTCACCGCATATCTCGGTGCTCAAGAAGACGTCGCTCCTGCGGTCCAATCGGCTGGATCGGCGGATGACAGTCGTCCCGTGATCGAATCTCCCCTGACCGAATCGGATCGTGAGCACTGGGCTTTTCGACCAGTTCTCCGCGTGCTGCCACCTGACGTGAATGACAGTTCGTGGCCGCGTCATAGTATCGATCGTTTCATTCTGGCTCGAATTGAGCAGGCCAAACTCACACCGACTCCTGAGGCAGATCGTTCAGTCCTATTGCGACGATTGTCGCTGGATCTGACGGGTCTGCCCCCTACTCTCGCGGAACTGGACGCATTCGAAGCTGATATGGCTCCAGATGCATGGGATAAGCAAGTCGACCGTTTGCTGGCTTCATCCGCTTATGGCGAACGCTGGAGTCAGCACTGGCTCGATCTCGCACGATTCGCCGAGACCGATGGGTTTGAACATGACAAGATTCGGACCGAATCGTGGAAGTATCGCGACTGGGTGATTTCGGCGTTGAACCAGAATTTGCCGTACGACCAGTTCATCAGGGAACAGATCGCGGGAGATCTGGACTCGCAAGCCGTTGCCACGATGTTCTGCTTGTCGGGACCAGACATGCCTGACCTGAATGATCAGGTCGAACGACGACACCTGTTGTTGAATGAGATGACTGGCACCGTCGGTTCCGTGTTTCTGGGCTTGCAGTTTGGATGCGCGGAATGTCACGACCACAAATATGACCCGGTCAGCCAGAATGAGTTTTACAGGCTGCGGGCCGTCTTCGAATCGGCCGTGCCCGTTCTCAAGCGGGATGCCCCGGTGGCAATGCTTTCTCAGCAGAGCGATGTCATCAAGGCTCGATTCTGGGTGCGTGGCGATCATCGTCGACCGGGACCATTGGTCGTCCCCGCATTCCCGCGAATCGCCAGTCGATCCGATACTGGAGATTTGTCCCCTGACGAAGTATCCCCCCGGACAGCACTCGCGCACTGGATGGTTCGCTCAGACAATCCACTGACGGCACGCGTGTTTGTGAATCGAATCTGGAAGGCGCACTTTGGGCGCGGCTTGTTTGATACCCCCAGCGATGTCGGTCTGCTCAACGCCGAACCAACGCATCCTGAACTTCTCGATTGGTTGGCTGCGGACTTTCTTTCAAACGGCTGGGACATCAAGCGACTGCACCGTCAGATCGTCTGTTCCGCATCGTACCGTCAGGCGAGTCGCGCGAGTCACAGTGATTCCGAATGGACTCATCGATTGCGAGTTGATCCCGACAACCTTCTCTACAGCCGCAGCCGACGTCGCCGACTAGACGGTGAATCGCTGCGTGATGCGATGTTGCTGATGACGGGACTGATGTCTGACGAACGTGGCGGGCCGGGTGTGATGCCTCCGCTGCCTGAAGAACTGGTTGGGACGCTGCTCAAGGGGCAGTGGACGGTCAGCCCAGGTACCCATGACCACGACCGGCGCAGCATCTACATTTTTGCCCGGCGAAACCTGCGATATCCCTTGTTTGACATCTTCGACCGCCCCAATGCCGATGGAAGTTGCGCTGCGAGAAACCGGTCGACGACGCCAACACAGTCCTTGCATCTGCTGAACAGCACCTTCACATTGCGAATCGCCCAGCACCTGGCGCGTGAGATTCTGCGGGAATCTCGCGATTCAAAGAGACAGATCGATCACCTCTATCGTCGAACTTTTGCTCGGCACCCCACTTCTGCGGAAACAGAACGGATGGTTCGATTCGTTGAACAGGAATCTCAACGAAACGCTCAGGATCGGCCCATGACAGAACTGGCTCTGCCGATCGGATTGGAAACCACTGCCGATCCGGCACATGCAGCAGCCTGGGTCCAGGCCTGCCTGGCCATGCTGAATGCCAGCGAGATGATTTACGTCGACTGAACGGTCATCAATCGTGCGGACGCGGGCGATCGGTCGGGGGACCATGTGGAACCCACGAGACATTTAGCTCTGCGGCATCACGGACGGAATCGACACTCGGGGGAGCGTTGTTACCAAACTCAATCTTGGGTGGTTTCTGCTTCCGCCCGACTCGCAATACGTTGCGATTGTCAGAACGGTCGCGCGTTGCGAGCCAGAAGCGCAGCCAGCGTTTAGAGAAATTTCTGTCGCGTGGAATCGAGGACCAGATCATGATCACCACCACGCCACCAAACAGGCCTCCCCACAGCGCCAGATGGAATGCAGGATTCTCGACAGCAGCCAGAATGATGAACGCACAGCCAGCAGCGCCGATCAGCAGCACGACCGCAGTCGCCAGCCACAGCACAGCCTGCCGTCCCGGTTCTGGATTCCGTCGAATGGCCATGGCCCTCTCCTGACACGCGTTTCTCACCCGAACAATCCACGGGAATTGTAACCCGTCCGGAAATGAAGATTGAAGTGAGATCTCCGTTCGTCTTGACGCAATAGCAGGCAATCGCCGCAATCATGGCAGGCCGACCCGGAAATCGGATATGCTCTTGGGGAAGCGCCAAGAGCGCCATTTTCCGTCCACTACAAATACAGCCGAGTTTCCCGATGCGACTGATCGCCTGCCTGACATGTGTTCTGATGACTTCTACTGCCGGTGCAGCGGAATGGAAGCAGTTTCGTGGACCGGATGGACAGGGGCATGCAGATGCCAGGAACCTTCCGCTGAAATGGAGCGAATCAGAGAATGTGCAGTGGAAAACCGCCATTCCGGGACGTGGCTGGTCGTCGCCTGTCCTGGAAGCAAACACCATCTGGATGACGACGGCCGTCGAAGAAATTCTTGCGGGGGAAGCCCTCGAAAAAGCTCGCAAGGAGCGCTTGGGCGCGAATCCGATGGCGAAACAGCTGAGTCTGGTGGGCTCGGTTTCGCTCCGCGCGATCAGTGTCGATGCGACGACGGGAAAGCTTTTGACCGACGTTGAATTGATACTGGTCAAGAATCCCCCCGCGATTCACACTCTCAATAGTTACGCTTCACCGACCCCGATTCTTGACGGAAATCTACTACTCTGTCATTTCGGTGAATTGGGAACGGCCTGCCTGGACACCTACTCAGGTAAGGTGCTGTGGAAAGCGGTATTGCCGTCGACGCATGCGGTCGGTGCAGGAAGTTCACCGGTCGTACATGGTGATTTGTTCATCGTCCCCTGTGATGGGACAGACCTGCAATATGTCGTTGGCCTGAACAAGCGAACGGGTGAACAGGTCTGGAAGACAAAGCGACCCGCAATGTCCGGAACGAACGGAGACTTCCACAAGTCCTATAGCACTCCGCTGGTGGCAACGGTTTCAGGCAAGAGCCAGGTCATCATTCCAGGGGCGCAATGGGTTGCCTCCTACGAACCCGAAACCGGGCGCGAGATCTGGCGAGTTCGCTATGGTGACGGGTTCTCTAACGTTCCCCGGCCGGTCGTGGTCAATAACCTGGTCTGTGTCTGCACCGGCTTCATGCAACCGCAACTGCTGGCGATTAAAATGGACGGTGAAGGAGATGTCACGGCGAGTCACATCGCGTGGAAGATTCCAAAATCGATCCCGACGATGCCGTCGCCAGTCGTTGTCGGTGATGAGATCTACTACGTGACCGATCAGGGGGTTGCGACCTGTGCCAACGCACAGAACGGCGAAGTCATCTGGACTCACCGCCTCGGCGGCAACTACTCAGCGTCACCATTGGCGGCAGCAGGACGGATCTATTTCAGTAATCGTGAAGGTGATACCACCGTCATTCAGCCCGGCAAAGCGTATACGGAACTGGCCGTTAACAAACTGGAAGGCCAGCACATGGCATCCCCGGCTGTCCTGGAAGATGCGCTGCTGTTGCGGACCAATACTCACCTCTATCGCATTGCAAATCGGTAGGTCGAGATCTTGCTCTTCGGTTCCCATCCAATGACGGGAATCGAGTTCTCTCCTGGCTACGGATATCTTTCGTCGTATGAAACTCAAGACACTACCGGACGACTTTGAAGTTGAAGAGCTGAGTGATTTCAAGCTGGGGAATGGGCCATTTGCGGTCTATCTGCTGACCAAGCGATCGCTGGGAACCCCCGAATCCATTACGGCCATTGCCGAGCGATGGAACCTGTCGCGTCGTCAGATCAGTTACGGAGGCTTGAAGGACAAGCATGCAGTGACGCGCCAGTGGATTACCATTCATCATGGCCCACGGCGCGATATGAAGCAGGAGCATTTTACGCTCGCCTATCAGGGACAGTCTGTTCGGGAATTCGGACCGCACGACATCTCGGCCAATCGCTTTCGCATCGTTATGCGGAACCTGATGCGCGAAGAGACCGAGCGAATGCTGTTGCTGAAAGAGGGGCTGGCTAAGAACGGGGTCCCGAATTATTTTGACGACCAGCGATTTGGATCTCTGGGAGAATCAGGAGAATTCATCGCCAAGCCTTGGGCCTGGTATTGGCGAATGTATTGTTCTTCATATCGGCCAAGGTAGATGGTTTGTT
>CAIWEX010001224.1 GCA_903911795.1 uncultured Schlesneria sp. | reverse complement strand
CACCGCCGCCATGGGAGTGACCTCCCCGTTGCCAAATGCCACTGGATAACTTGATGCCTTAAACGTTCCCGCGCTCATGCTGCGCAAACAGCAGGGCGAGGGGTGGGGGGAAAAGTCGACTTCACACCGCCAACGCAGATTAAATCAACAGGCCGGCTAGCGTCCGGTTTGGCATTTCGATGGGATGCCAGCGCGTTCCGGCTGATGCCAAAGTGGCCTTCATCGCTCCGCGTGAAGTCAGCCGAGTCCAGAGAGCGGGTCGATTGAAGCGTCCCACGCTGACTCGTAATCGGCTTTCTTCACGCGGAGCGATGAAGGCCACTTTGGTATCGCGAATCCTCTTCAACTGAATGAAAGCCAATGATTGGCAGAATGATGGGGGGCAGAACGATGAAGAGTCATGACTCCGATTTCATTGATCGTTCTGCGCCGCTGCATTTGATTTGAAAAGCGGTGCGATCGGTTGTGACAGGCTGGAAGAACCCGCTTCAAGTGAGAAACAGATCATCGCGCAGGCTATCAGGGTCGCAAGACGACGAGAAGTTTGCAATCAGGCCACAGCATTCCAAAAGCTTCTTGTGACTTCGTCACCCCGGTAGCCGAAGCGGCAACCGCGGGGCCACCCTGCGAGAGATCGTGCGGACATGCACAAGTGGGCCGCAATCGAAAGGACTCAGGTCTTCCCGGTTCATGCGCAGTATCGCCTGACGATGATTCGGCTGCTGACGGCGGGCATTCTTGTGTTTGTTGTGTTGTTCAGGTACTTCATGTCACGATGAATCGGAATTGGAATGTGACGGTGGTGACAAGGACATGAATATGAGCGAGCTTTCCCGTGTGAGTCGGTCAAATCTCCGTCAAGGTGCGGTCTACATGCTGATCGGGCTTGTCTGGGGAATGGTGATCCCTGCAAGTCCTTTTCCCAGACTTGCCCTCGGCGCTCACATTCAACTCACGGCACACGGCGTCATGTTTCTGGTTGCCGGTCTTGTCATTCTGCATCTCCCGTTTTCGAAAAACGGCATTTCGGCAAAAATACTCATCGCCGGTCCCTGGCTGACATGGCCAGTGATGCTGACGGAAATGGCGAATGGGTGGTGGGGCGCTCGGAAAACGCTCCCAATCGCAGCCGGGCAAGCTGGGGCAGCGGGTGCGGAACCGTGGCAAGAAACAATCGTTACGGTCGCCCATCTGATTGGCGCTGTCGTCTTGATCGTCTATTGGGGAGTCATTGTGGCCGGGATGTCCCGTAAGCCGCCAAAAGGGGATGAGGCGACGAGCCAATCGCCCGCCTAAGTGGCTGTAATCTGCAAGGGAAATTCTCAGAAATCAAACGACGGGGTTGCCCTCCTGGGTACGCCGCCTTGTGGTCGTTGGAGGGCGGCATGTAGCGCCATTCCCAGCCCTTTCTTGGTAGAATCACCCCACAGCTCAAGAAGCAACAGGCAGTTCCTGACGTGGAACTAAGGCCGGACAGTCCACCGTCAATCACAACGAACCCGAAGGGCCAGTAGCAGTGCGTTTTCCCGAAGCAAGAATCCAAGAAGCGATCCTCCACACCGATCCGAACATACGGCAGAGGGCGACGAGTTACTTCGCCAACTCGTACTCGTCCGATCCTGCAATCATGTCACTGGTTATCAAGGCCGTGGAGACATTCGGCAGACAGGATGCGCACCACCTGATCGGATTATCGAGGGACCTGCCACAGACTGAAGAGACGATCGGCTGGATTATCGACGAGCTGAACGAAGAAGAAAGTGACCAAAACGGAAACTACATTTTCAACCTCTCGATGGTTCTGGTACATGCTGATCCAGCCCTCCTTCTGCCGAGAGAATCAGACATATTGGAGGCCCGCAATTTTCTGCAGGACCTGCGGACACCCGTCGTCGAGCATTTGCAGATGCTCTCGTGGGATGCGGCAACCTGCTGGCAGAAGCTGGAAGAGTTTTGCGAGGAAAGCAAAGACAAGCGATATGTCAACGAGGTCAATCTGAGTTATGCCAACCAGATTGTAGAAGCACTTGCTCGTTATGGCGACGAGTGCGAACAAAAGGTCAGGGAATGCCTGGAACTCAAGCTGGATGACTACAGTCATCACCCCATGAAGTGGTTGGAACCACTCATCGTGCGATTGGCTGGTCAAACCAACCTCGTTTCCGTAATACCTCAGATCGTTGCCAAGCTTCACATCGGTGCAGACCTTCTCAGCCAGGAGTGTGCCGATGCCTTGACCAGGATCGGAACGCCCTCAGTGGTTCAGGCCATTGCGGAGGCATTTCCCGCTGCGAAACGACCTTTTCGCGTCTACTCCATCGGTCCGCTGGAACGTATCCATTCCGATTTGGCCGTGGCAACCTGCCTCAAACTCTTTGAAGTAGAAAAAGACGGGGACGTTCGCAGTGATCTGGCTCATGCTCTCCTGTTTCAGTTTGCCCACGAAGGGATCGAACTTGCACGGCAAATGCTGATTGGGAAAAAGCTGGATTTTGAGGGCAAAGGACTACGAAGCTACCTTCTCGAAACCTGTACTCTCATGGGGGAGCGATTCCGGGAATACGAAGAATGGCTGGCGACAGAAAAGGCCGAAAAAGCTGCACACTTCAGACGGGTTAAGGAACTGGAAGGCGACCCGGCGGGCCTTTTCAAGTTTGCCCTCGAACAGCTGACTGGCAAGGAAACCGACGACACACGCAAGCTAAAGCCATCTTTGCCGTCGGCCCCTGGTTTAACGCTTCCTCATCAACAGGCATCGAAACAAAAAGTCGGACGTAACGATTTTTGCCCATGTGGAAGTGGCAAAAAGTTTAAGAAATGCTGCCTGTTGAAGAATTGAAATATTCCGGTGCGCTGGAGGATGTGTTGGTGTTGAAGATGGCATGAACTTAGGAAGCCTGCGAATAGCCCCGGCGATCTTTGGGGACTTGTTCTTGTTTGAGTCTTGTCAGGAAAGCAGATGGACCGCATCGCCGTTGCTGCCATGTACGGGTTATTGGGCTTCGCCGGGATGGGATGCTTTGCCCTGTTAACGGGGGCGACAAAGCCACCGGGCGGACCATTTGTTACTGGTCGGAAAGCGCGAATCCTCGGGATGATAGCCATCTCGTCGATTCCCCTTGCGTGGATTTTTGCACAAGTCATTTCACTTGCAACAATTTTGATTGGCGTAAGCCTTTCCTTAGAACTCGTCATCATTTCTGCTGTTGCTTGTTCGTTGATCGCAACGTGCCGACTAATGCACCATATCTCCTGGAAGTGGGTGCGGATGAACAAGCCGCCGAGCGACGCAACGAGCGAGCATTCAAATCTGAGCGATGAGGAAACTCGACCTCCACAAACCCAGGGCACGACCTGACATCAAGTGATGGCCGCTGGTTCCAGGAACTGAACGAATACATCATGAAGAATAGCTTCTGGCTCTTTCTGTTTACGATCGCATACCCGCTGACATCAGCACTCATGGCCGACGAGCCGAAGTCGGCGCAGCAAAAGCGGGAGCCACGGCTCAAATCACCAATCCGAGCATGGTTCCAGCCGCAATATCTCGAGACCAGGCCGGAGCTATACGCCAACATCACCATTGTTACCTCGCTGGACGATGTTGTCCTTGCCGAGAAGGTCACCAAGCGTGGAGTCATGGCGTTGAAATGGTGCTATGGCCCGAACTCGGAGTGGTCAGATGGCAAGTCAGAGTATTACAGCCAGCAGTGCGCCCCTTTCATCAATGGCAGCGACTTTCGATTCGCCGGTGTCGGGATTGATGAATGGAACCCTGGCGACAAGCGATATGCGAAAGAGAAAGACTTGGCGGCAAGTGGCTACCGAACCGCACGCAAGAAGTGGCCCGACAGCATCATGGTTGGTTGGGTAACGCAGCCGGATTCAACTTTCATAGAACTGCTGCGAGATGGCACGCTCGATCTCGCAATTATCGAGGGTTATTCCTTCATACCTGACGTTGGAGGGCTGACTATTGAGGGAATCTGTGAGCGTTGCGAAGTCATGAAGAAAGCCGATTTGCTCGACCGAACAATCGTCTGTTTCGGATATGTCTCGGCGGCGAAAGACAAGCAGGGCAGAAGAATGACTTTTGATGCGTTGGAAAAGCAGGTTCGCCATGTCAAGAAGAAATATCCAGAGATGCCCGGTGTTGCCTTCTATGGTTTCAAGGACGATTCATCTGAAACACTTGAGCTGATTCAAGCGGTTGACGCACTTTCAGGTGAGTTGTATGCGTCAGACAAAACTGCAAGGAAGTAGTTTCGCAATGTTCGCCGGTCGACCTTGTGCATTTGGATCACTTCCATATGCCTCCTTTACGCCGACCGACGTTCATGGTGTTGATGTCGCTCAACCCTCAGATGCAGTATCTCCTGCCTTGTCCTCTTTGACAGCTTTCGGTTTCGGCTTTTTTGGCTTCTTGTCGTCAGTCGATTTGACATTTTGCGGAAACAGAGATGCGGCAGTGCTCTTAAGTTCTTCGAGCCTCAGTTCGGTGGCCTCGATTTCTGCCGCGAGCTTTTGGGCCAACTCGTCGCGCATCGACATGAAAGTCTGGATCTCTTCCATGAGCGGATTATTCGATTCAGTCGGCGGTTGATGTTCAGCTTCCTGAGGAATTGGCATTTCATGCGTGGGAGGTGTCTGTGTTTCTTCCGAGTCGTCGTGTTGCCGCTTCTTGGCCATATTCTCATCCCTGGTGTGCTGGTACAAAAGTGGGGCGGGCTTTTAGCATGAAGAGAAAATCGTGGCAACGTTGCTTGCGCGATGTCTTTTTCACCAGGCGTGCTCCTTCGTCAAATCGATCCCCCAGTCATCGAGTGCAAATGCTGGAACGATTCGAAAAGTCGCTCGGCCATCAGCCCATTTGATCGTCTCGGGCAATTTGGCAATATCGGTGCACAGGCGGCTGGGATGCGGCGTGATCCCGACTCGACCAAGATCGAGGCGGTCCGAATCCCAACACGTTTGAATCGTCACATCAGGATGTGTTCTCTCACATGTGTGTCCCTCGCAGGCCCGGCATAGCAACCCGAATTCGTGATCGCCGAGTTCGAAGAGGTTGCCCCGCAGTTCCGTAGCAAAAATGGCGGCCCTTCGACCATGCTCTGGGTCGGTAACTTCGTTGATTCGCCGCGAGTCGTGCAAGACTGCGAACAAGGAAGCAACCTCGGCATTGGCTCCCGTAGTTTCCGCCAATCGCAGAGCGTTTTCGAGGACTCTGGCCCAATGCGCAACACCGTGATCTCCACCAAGCGGCAAAGCGTAATCCTTAAGAACGGCTTGAACGATTGGCTTCAAAATTACGACCAACGAATCACCCCTCACTTTTCATGCGTGCCGGTGCGTCCACCGAATGAATACTCACGGAAATGGACGTTTGAGCATTCTATCTGTCCAATGTTGGCCCAAATAGAATGAACACTGACGTATCAGGGCAACGGCCTTTTCAATGTAAGTTGGGACCAACTCACTTCGAGAGAACGCAACTTTTGTGCTTCTGAAAACTCGCAAGTCAGATCGACGACCATTCCTTCCGGAAATTTGGATGTGCAGGAGGACGATCCGGAAACGAATCGCAAAACAAATACGTCGACGAACTTCGCCCTTTCCATCCCGTTCTGTAGGCCCCCCCCTTCGAGCTTGTCTCGATGGAAGCAGGCTTCTGCACTACGCCGCCTGCCGAACCAAACGCGTAGAGCATATCATCCTGGAAATCGACAGGAAAATGAATTGAAACTCACACTTGGGTCGCAGATCGCGATCAGCGTTTACTCCATTGAGTCTCGATCATTTCAGCGTCGACAGGAACTCGACCACATCTCGCAGTTCGCGTGGTGACAGTGCTCGGTTCATCTCGGGCATTGCCGATTTAGGAGTTGACCGCTCTTCAATGTCGCTCACTTTGACTCGAACCCTGGTGCCGTCGGGCTTTTCCAGTTCCAGTTCATTCGCATCCTGCTGGCGAATGATCCCTCCTAGAATTCGTCCGTCGTTCATGACTAGCGAGACCGCTTCAAATCCCTTGGCGATTTTTGCGTTCGGATCAATCAATGACTGAAGCAGCGACAGGCGGTCGTGACGAGTTGCGACCTGATGCAGGTCGGGGCCTGCGATCCCGCCAGAAACGGTGGTTCCCACCTTGTGACAGCGGACACACTGTCCCACTCGATGCCCCAGGAAGACGTCGCGACCCTTTTCCACATCTCCACCCTGCAGCGAAATGCGATGACGCCCCAGCAGATCGCTTGCGGACTGGCGAGCCCGAAACTGGTCCGCCCCCTGCTTCAAGTCAGGAAGATCACGAGCAGTCGCCGCTTCGAGAACATCCAGTTGCAAGGCCTCAGGAACTTGATCGGCATTCAGGCGGTCCAGCCAGCCCTTCAGTATCTTATCGGCGGCATCCTGTTTCAGGTTCGCAAACGCGGTGATCGCCCGTTGGCGTTCCAGCGTTGTCGCCGTCTCTTTCTGAGAAACGTCATCGAATTGCTTTAACGCTTCGCCCGGATTGAGGATCGCCAGCATATCCCGAGCTTCCGCCCGAACTTCTGGCCGATCACTTTTCATCGCGATTTCAATCGAGGCGGCTGCGAGTGGCGATTTCCGAGTCGTCAGAAGACGCAGTGCGGCCGCTTGCGTCGCAGCGTTGCGCGTTTGGTCCATGATCCACCCTGCAAAGATCTTCTCATCCGTCGGCAACTGGTACCGGCTGATCAGCTTGACCACATCCGTTTGCAGTTCACTCCCCGCGTGACTGAGCAGCGCCGCAATATTCTCGCCGAGGAACGTCTTCAGACGTGTCATTTCGTCAGGGCTGCGAGGTTTGACGGCTCGCCAGAAACCGGTCACTCGATCACGGGGCGAGGGTTGTTCCCAGTCAATCAGTGCTGCCAGTGCTTCCTTGCGGATCGTCGAACTCAAAGCTTTTTCATTGATCAGAGAAAAAACTTGTTGCGCATGTTCAGCCGTTCCCAGCCGAAAATTCGCATTGATAATCCGTCGTGCCAATGCCTCTGGAGCCGTAGCCGCCGTGGAACCTCTTAATGTGGGAATCAGTGCGGCAAGGTAAGGGTAGCTGACTTCCAGCGGCAGATCGTTGATCGCTCGTGCCGCTTCAGTCACGATCCGAATGTCTTCGTCACGAAGGGCATTTTGCATCGCGACATCGACGATGTCTTTGGCAACGCCAGGCAATACCGGGTTCGTCTGCGGTTCGTAGTTCCAGAATGTTCGCGCCAGGTAGTCGTGACGCTCAGCAAGCAGCAGAGCCATCCGTACTGCCGGAGACGGATCGCTGAAAAGTGCATTGGCAGATCGCGACTGCATCGGCCACATTCCTGGTCGCAGAGCCATCACACAACCATGCCTGATCCAGGGATCGGCGTCGTTGTTCTCGCGGATCAATTCCACCAGTTCGACCGGCACGGACTTATATTTCAGCCTGGACAAAGCCAAGGCCGCAAACAGTCGAACGCGAGGAGACTTGTCTCGCAGCAGCTTGGCGATGATATCCAGCGACGATTGATGCCGATGATCGCCCAGCAGCTTTGCGGACCAGGCTCGAATTTCATCATTTTCGTCTTTTACAAAAGTTGCGATCGCTTGAATCGCCTGTTCACGAAGTGCTGCCGCATTCTCTCCGGCACGAGTCTGCTTTCCAGCGAGTTGCCCCAATCCCCACAAGGCGTGCAATCGAGGCAGAAGCTGTTGAGCAGACACCAGTGTCGCCTGAAACTTTGACAATCCCGTTTCGCCACGTGCTGCAAGCTCAAACTGAGCCCGTTGCCGGATCCGCAAATCCGGGTGGCCGAGCAGTTCGGTAAGTCTGTCAGGGGAGAGTGACTTGAAGCCGCTGCGTACCAGTTCAGAGGTCTGTTTGACGGCAGGATCATTGATGTGCGTGGTGTCGAACAGGGTATAGATTCGACCGCCAGAGCTTCCACCATTCCAGATCAGGTTGACAAAGTCGCTGACATACATCTTTCCGTCATATCCAAATTCGCAGTCTGTCGCCGAAATCGGCTTCATAAAATCGTGCTCACCGATGATTTCAAAGCCGGCACCCCGCTGCTTGATGCTGAAGGCTTCAATCCCTCCATTGCCGGTGTAATTGCACATAAAGAAGTGATGATCGTATTTCGGCGGCAATCCTGTACCGGGGTAGTACGTGAACCCAGACGGCCCCGCCCCCAGCTTGCCCACGGCTGGTAAGACCCACGCAGGACGATCTGCGGACTGACCTGTCCCTGTTGCTGTTCCTTGAGGGGCGTTCGGATGATTTCCTGCCATCACGTCGCCTGCCCACAGATGCCACGTTTTTTCCGCATGCCAGGGACCGGTCAAATACGGATCGGGAATCGACTGGTACGCCATGTTCCAACCGCTGTCGGAACCTTCCAGGCAATAGACCAGTCTTGAGTGGTCTCCCTTGTCACAATTGTTGTCGGCCGCGAACAAGTTGCCAAATTGATCGAACGCCAATTCCTGAGGATTTCTCAGCCCGCGACAGACGACTTCCAGTTCGCTCCCATCGGGATAACAACGAAACACGGCACCATTGCGCGGGCCATGCAGCGTCTGCCCTTCTTTCGTCGTGATATGAAATCCGCGATCTCCCACCGAGAAATAGAGCTTACCATCCGGTCCCCAGCAGAGTCCGTGCAGGTCGTGACCGAGGAACCCGGCGTTCACACCGAAGCCAGTATGAATGATCGTTCGTTCATCGGCGACTCCATCATTGTTGGTGTCGCGCAGTCGCCACAGATTTGGAATGCAGGTGAAGTAGACATCACCATCCATCGCCATCACACCGGCGGCCAGACCATCAAGGATTCCGTTGAAGTCCGGGGCAAAGACGGTCGAGCGATCAGCCTTGCCATCGCCATCCGTATCTTCGACGAGACGGACCTGATCGGCGACCTTGCGAAACCAGTCCATCCCCCCCGTGAACTTCGACGCGAACTTCTCGTACATTTTCAGACGATCATCCAGCGTCTGAATTTGCAGATCATCATCCAGCAGAAAGGGGCGAGTCCGGTTTTCCTCGGTTCCAAGATTGAATCGATACTCTTCAGCCACGAAAACCCGGTTCCGCTCATCCAATCCAATGGCAACAGGAGAGGCCAGTTTGGGTTCTGCGGCAAATAGCTCGACCTTCATTCCTTCGGGAACTTTAAAGGAAGGAATGCGTCTGGTTGCAGCGTCTGTTCCATCGGGCAGGTCGGGGGGAGCGGAGTGACCGAACGATACAAACAGGCAATAGCCCACGACCATCGAAACCGGCAACGATCGACGCACGACGAATCTCCATCGAGACCTGGTTGATCTCGTGTTCCCAAAACGCAGTTTCGTAACTTCGCCTGTAGTGTACAGACTGGTCAGAGAATTGCATCGAGATCCGGGTCGAAACGTACTCCAGATTTGCGCCGTTGACTGGCACGAGGATAGTTGACGCGGGAGGCATTTTGGAAATTTACGACATCAGCGTTAATGCCAACTTAGAACGCGATCGGACTCCCCGCCGACAGTGCGACTCCTCTGAGTTTTTCGATGGCCGAAAGTGTAATCTGGCGGACTCGCTCTTTGCTGAGTCCCACCTTGTCGGCGATGTCCTGCAGACTTTGGCCGCGCGGCTGACCATCTAGTCCGAACCGGGCGGTGATCACAAAACGTTCTCGGTCAGAAAGTGACATCAGCAATTCCTTGACAGACTCGGCCCGCTGGGCTGTCGCGCGGACTTCTTCCTCGGGGTTGCTGCGTTCATCTGGAACTCGATCCAACCATGTCTGATCGCGGATTTCCACGTGATCTGGAGCTGCCTGGCGGCGATTCAGGCATCGAAACATATGATTGCGGACTGCCCAGGTCGCGTACGTGCTGAAGCGGTTGCCAAGGCTGATATCAAACAGTTCGACGGCGCGGATCAATGGTACCGTTGCTTCACCGACCAGTTCTGACATCTGATCCAGTGACAGCGAAAATTTCCGTGCCAGGGCGACGACCAGTCGCAAATTACTGCGCACAATCCGGTTTCGCACTTCGGTCGATTCACGCAGGTCTGCTTCGATGCGATCCACCAGCAACGAATCCGGATGATTGAGGCAGAGTTTTTGACGCGTCTGTTCTGCACGGTATTTCAGAAAATTCATCTGTTGAAACAGATAGGATTCCTCTGCCTGCGTCAGCAACGGTGCGTTCACCATACCCGAGACGAATGCCAACCCGGGCTCTGTCTTGATGGGGCCTTCGGGAGCATCGAGTGACCCCGGCCGGATGGACATTAACCTTTCGGCAGGCGATGTTTGCGAAAAAACGGGGTGCTCGACAAAGCGAATTTCCCGTTCGATCCAGTCGCGAATGCGGGCCAGCAATTCGGGTGAGCGATCTTGACGGCGAGTCCCCGTCTTCTTAACGGTCGTGACCATCGAATCTGATCTCCTGATACGATTTGACGATACAGCAGAACCTGCTGCGGCATTGAAGCGTTCCACGTCTCAACAACTGTCAAATCGAAGGACGATTCGGGGATTAACAGACCGTTGCGACTTTTTTGAGATTCTGACGAACCCGAATGTCTGCAGACAATGTTTTGCATGGCGCTCAACCCGCGTCGATCCCGATCGAAGATTTGCGGATTCCCTTCCAGGCTGTGTGGCGGTAAAGTCATGTCAATCTGGAATTCGGGCTGATGAATTAAGGGGTGTCGAGATGTCCGGAGCCGACGCAGGGGTGGAACGGGGGGATGGCGTGTCACGTCGCGATTTTCTTCGCGTCGGGGGGTTGAGTGTTGTCGGACTGTCACACTCGGCACTCGCTCGCGCTGCTGCCACGTTTGCTCACCGTCGAGCAATCTTGATTGTTATGACAGGCGGACCCAGCCAACTGGAGACGTTTGATCCCAAGCCTGAAGCCGTGTCGTCAATCCGCGGCCCGTTCAAATCGATTGAAACGGCGATTCCCGGGATTCGCTTCAGTGAAACATTGCCATTGCTCGCGCAACGTGCAAATCGTCTGGCGATCATTCGGTCCATGAATCACGATGCCGCCCCGATCCATGAAGCGGGACAGCAACTGCTGCAGACCGGTCGATTGGCGCTGGGCGATATCAAGTTTCCTCATTGGGGTTCCGTCGTAGCGAGCCAGTCGCCCGTACGCCATGGGGTTCCGTCGTCGGTGATTATCCCCGCAATGCTGAGTGGAACCGGGGTGAATGCCTATCGAGGCCAGGGTGCTGGTCTGTTGGGGACCGAATGGGAACCGACGATTTTGTCGGCTGACGCGACATTCGAAACGGATGCCATTCGACGGATGTACGGCGATTCCGAATTCGGTCGATTGCTTTTGAAGTCACGACAGTTGATTGAAGCGGGGACTCGATGTGTGACCGTCAACCTGTTTGATTCTCTAAATCAACGAACCACCTGGGACTGTCACGGCGATGCGCACTGCGGTCCGGCGACACTTCAGGATTACCAGGATCGTCTTTGCCCGGAATTTGACCGGGCGCTCTCTGGTCTGCTGGACGATCTGACTCAACGGGGATTACTCGATGATACCCTGATCGTGGCGACCGGCGAATTTGGACGCACTCCACAGATCAACGACCGCATGGGACGCGACCACTGGACGGAATGCTGGTCGGCATTGGTGGCTGGTGGAAAGATCAATGGAGGACGTGTCATCGGTGCCAGTGATCGAACTGCATCACAGCCAATTGAACGTCCAGTCGCTCCGGGCGAAGTGACCGCAACATTGCTGGATTGGTGTGGTGGCAATGTCGGAAAACTCGCCTTCACCATGAACCAAGCGGAACAACCACTAGTTCCGTTCGACAAGCTCGCTGAACTGTGGAGCTAATGTGTGGCGAGTTACCTGACCAGTATCAACATCACGAGAATTCTGCCGTACTTGCACGCAATCATCACTCTGATTGTGATTACATCGGTACTGATCGTTCGTGGGACGAAAACCAGTCCCACGCCTGTCGCGGTCGATCAGTCGCAATTGAATGAGATCATCGACGGCATTCCTGCGGTTCAATGCAAAGGTTATGAGTACCTGTTGATGCATGCCGCCCGAGTCAATGAAACGGCTCTGGAGCGTGCTGGCGTTGTCATTCCGTACGACAAACTCACCCGCAGCCCCGGGAACTTTCGTGGCCAGCCAATCACGATTCAGGGACTCCTGTGGCGTTTGTACGAACTTCCAACTAACGATACGGTTGACTTTAAGCATCTGTATGAGGCGTGGATCGTTTCTGATGAAGAGCAATTCTACCGAGTTGTCTGTTCGCAACTACCGGCCAATCTGCAGCTCGGCGATAAGCTGCGAAACGTGCACGTGACTGGATATTTTTTTGGAATCGAGGGTCATGAGTCCTGGTACGATATTGGGATTGATTCGATTTTTGCTCCGACACTTCTTTCGCGACGTATCGTCGTAAAAGGTGAAGCCACACTTCCGCCCAACATTCGAGTTAACCTGACGCTTCCCTTGCCTAAAAAAGAGGTTGATGTCGTTCTGCCGGACATCAAAGTCGGACTCGAATCTGACAAGTCAGGGAAACTGACCAGGTTGACTCTCGGAGGTAATAATCTTGGCAACGATGACGCCGCATTTGCGAGACTGAATGCTGAGATTCTGATGATCATCGGACGCCCGGGGAACCCTCTCACCAAGGACATCGGGGTAATGATTGATGTGGACTTCGAGTGCGATTACAAATTCGTTGCAAAAGCCGTAGCCAGTTGTGCAGGTGGACGGGATCCTGAAACAAACGCGCAAATACAGTACATCAAAAACATCAAGTTTTGGGTGCCTCGGGACCCCAAGGAATAGAGCGAGTCCTCAACCCCGGTTCCCTTTCCGTTGGGAGCAGTCATTCGCTATCAGACGATGTATCGAATAATTGAACGACGCGATCTCCCACGCGAATCACGGTTCCGGCAGTGATCGGGCGAGTATTGACGGTCAGTCGATAGAAATGATCAAACCTGTCGCGTGCTGCCCACGCGGGATGTTGTTCAGCACGGTGTCGGGAAAATTCTTTGGCGAATTCGGGCCAGACTTTTCCGGTCCAGGGATCGCGCGTTGGGACCGCACAGCGCTGGCAAGGGTTTGTTCCTGCCAGTTGGACATCGCCAATCTCGAATGGTCGTGCAAGATCGTTAGCGCCGAATAGACGATCTTCCCAGAATGGACAGACGCCATGGATCTCCAGATTGGCTCGAAACCGTAACCGGACGCTCTCAAGCGACATCCCCGGAAACCACGTTGCGACCGCCTGATACGTTGCCAGACTGACCACAGTTGGCCCTGGAGCATCAGTGTCATCCGGAAATCCTCCCTGATCGTCTTCAACAAGCTGCACAGTTGTCTGCAGTCTCTCGCTGAACCATGCTTCGATCAGTGATCGCTCGTTGTCGACATCCCAGCGGTGTTCAACGTCATCGTCGGATGCCCGAGCCGAAAGCGTTCTTTTGAATGGATCCAGTAACACTCGCCAGGAATGGATCGCGGCGAACCGCTTGGCGTTGATGATCTTGCCCGCACCATCAATCAGCGCGAACTGGCGGTCGTGCTGCAACGCACCGTTGGGCAGCACGAGCGAACATTCAACCAGCATTGGATCGAATGATTTGAGAGGGTAAATGGTGATTCGCCCCAGTGTCGGGGTCTCAATCACTTTCGAATCCGCCTGTTGAAAGCCCACGTGTTGCAGATACCAGGCAAACAGGGCGCGAAAGCAGGGAGTGAACAGTTCTGGATTGCGGGAAACTCGCTGATGAATCACATCAAGTGCCAGGTATTCGCCCGATTCAATTTCTCCCGGATCGAATGTGGGGATAGCGTCAGTCGTTGTCCGAAACAAACCACTATGCTCGTAGGAAGTCCCCGCGCCGTCGGCTGGCAGGACCGTCAGAAACTCGATGGGTGATCTCAACCCCAGTTCTTCCTCCAGTTCGCGAACCGCGGCAACCTCGTAACCCTCTCCGGCGGCAAGGTGCCCTGACGCCGACGATGTGAACATCAGCGGACATTCATCTTTGGTGGCCGATCGGCGATGAATCAGCAGTTCCCCGCGTGAGTTGAACACAAAAATGTGCGAGGCCCGGTGCAGCCACTTGTTGGCATGAACCTGGGAGCGCGGCGCCTGGCGCAACACTCGGTCTGCCAGGTCGACGACATCAAACAACTCTTCCGTCGAATCCGGGATACTCGACACGTTTGAACGCTCCAATTTCATCAATGAACTTCGTGATGGCTGGTCAGCCAAATCAGCAATTCCTACTTCTTGCCGT
>CAIWEX010001223.1 GCA_903911795.1 uncultured Schlesneria sp. | reverse complement strand
GCCTGTTGAGCTTCTCGCTACAGATGACAAGAATCCCCCGGCGCAAGCGGAACTCGTCATTGAGGGGCTTGAAGAAAAATCGACAGCTGAAGTCCTCATTAAAGATGTTGAAGAAAACTCGACTCCCAAGTTAAGCGAAGATGCCGCTGGCGAGGCTGAACCCAGCAAGACAGAACCCAAGAGCGGCCCCGTAAAGAAAAAGGGGAAATCGAAAAATAACGAGAACAAAAAGGGTGACGCAGGAAAAGGTAAAGGTGCTGTCGAGGAACCAGAATCAGGTAGTCAATCGACGGCCGCCGCGATGAAGAGTTTCCTGGAGACCCCGATTGATGCGGCTCTCGTGACTCGCTCAGACACTACCGTTGAAAATGTGTTGCAGAACGCGATGAATCAGGCGTTTCCGATCCAGACCATGCTGAATTTAAGCATGGCTGAAGAGTTGCCATTGCCGATGTCGTTCACACAGGCCATGGAATGGGATTTACTCATTCAAGATCACGGCGTCCTGATCACCACGCGGTTGAATGCCAATCTCCAAAAGGAAACGCGAGTCTATTCGGTACGAGCACTCGAACAGACTGCGAAACTGAAATCTGAAGACGTGGCCCGGATTGTGACGCGGACCGTGCGCCCCTGGAGTTGGAAAAAGCATTTTCCGGAAGCAAAGATTGAAACGCATGCGGAAACGCGGCCAAAGGGGAAAGCTAACCGAAAAATCACACTGCCAAAGGTGGACCTGAGCCTGCTTAGCCTGCTTCTATCATCATATTCAATCGAAGAGCCGCAGATTCGCCTGGCAAGCGATGAAGAGACCCACTCAGGAGACAAGTCAGAGACGGCTGAATTGACGGAAGAAGACATGGTGATGCTTGCTCAGGCATGGGAAAGTCTTTTTCAAGGAAGCATTTCGGTCATCCAGGTGATCTACCATGCTGATCCCCCCTCAGGCATCGTGGAAGTTCTGCCTGGACTGTTGATAGTCTCGCAGTCACAAGGGGCTCACCGCGAGATTGCAGACTTGCTGGAGCAGTTACAGCATCCTGAAAACTGATTGTTCAGCCAACGACATTGAAAAGAATCTTCTTTCACTTCGACAGGGGCAGCGACAAAGGACTATTCGAACTGATTTCCGGCTTCGAAACAGTTGCCCATTCTTCCGCATTGAGGGCGGATCAAAACTCGACTACTCGTTGGGATGACTGTGTGAACTATGCCTGCACCACAAAATGATCGTCGTGAATTTCTGGCGAGCGTTGGACTGCTGCCACTCCTTGGTTCAGCCCTCCTCGCAAGTTCTGATGAGGCTGTGCTGGCACCAGATCCTGTTCGTGAATTGAAACTCTCGACCGCGGATCTCGGAACAAACTTCACGGCAGTCGATCAGATCGCTGAGATGTGCCAGCCCTCCGTATTCCCGCTGAAAAAAGACGCGGCATTCGATGCGGGATTTCGTGACGAGGCAAGGGCGAGAGTCCGTGAAGTCCTCAGTTACGAACCGCCCCGAGTTACGCTCAATCCCGAAGTGGTCGAACGAGTCGACTGCGGGGACTTCTGGCGCGAGCGTGTCCTGATCTCGACAACACCATGGTTTCGCATTCCTGCATTCGTCCTGATTCCGAAGGATTTGAAAAAAACGGCCCCGGCAATCGTGGACCTGCATTCGCATGGGGGAATGTTCCTGTTTGGGAAAGAAAAAGTCGTCGACTTCGGGACCAATCATCCGGCGATGGTCAAATACCACCAGCAGAACTACGACGGGCGCCCGACGTCGACCGCACTCGTCCGGCGCGGATACGTCGTGATCACGATCGACGCTTTCATGTTTGGTGAACGTCGCGTGCAACTCGACGAGGAATTGAAGTACGGCTGGGATCGTTCGAAATATTCGCTCGATGATGTCCAGCACCTGAATCAGAAGTGCCGAGCCAAGGAATCGACGATTGCGAAAAGTTTGGTTCTGGCGGGAGCGACGTGGCCGGGCGTCGTCAACTTCGACGATCGTCGCGTCGTCGAATACCTCACAACGCGCCCTGAGGTGGACCCTCAGCGAATCGGCTGTATCGGAATCTCGATGGGTGGATATCGATCAGCGTACCTGGCAGCAATGGATGAGCGAATCAAAGCGGCTTGCGTCGTTGGCTTCATGTCAGCGATGCGACCGATGTTGAAGTCGCATGTCGACACACATTCCTGGATTCACTTCCTGCCGGGCCTGCATCGCTTGATGGATTTGCCGGAACTTGTGTCGCTGACCGCGCCACGAGCGTTGTTTGTCCAGCAATGTTCACAGGATCGCCTTTTTCCGCTGTCTGGAATGCAATCGTCCGTTCAACGAATCACTGAGCTTTACCGTGCGGCAGGCTGTCCTGCGCAATTCATCGGTCGGTTCTATGATGAACCTCACCGCTGGTCAATCGCCATGCAGGACGAAGCCTTCCAGTGGCTCGACGAAAAGTTAGGCCACCAGCGTTCGTAACAACGGATCAGGGCAGTCATTCCGGTGAAGAAAGCCGAGCCAAGGCCAACGCGCCATGAACGACGACGCTCTCACCCAGGCCAGCAGGAAGCAGCCGAAATGAATTCGTCAGGGGAGGGAACACG
>CAIWEX010001222.1 GCA_903911795.1 uncultured Schlesneria sp. | reverse complement strand
GAGCTGACGCGGCGTACAGCCGAAAGATCTTTCACCCGAAGCTCGCGTTATTTGTTGCCGAAAACCGTGCGCGAGCGATTATTGGAAGCGCCAACATGACGCGTGGCGGTTTCGAGAGAAACCTGGAGCTCGGTTCGGTTTACGATCTCAATATGGACGGTGGATCTCGATCGCTTTTCAAATCGCTCCTCTCTTATCTCAACGGCCCATTACGGCGTGAAACCGATGGAAAGGGCTTGCACGCTCTCGACGACATCGTCGTGGCACTCCGTGAGGTCATTGAGCACTCGCCAGTAGAACCCGAATCTTCACCGCACGTCTTGCTGCACAACTACGACCTCCCCCTCTGGAATCAGCTTCTCAACAAGCTACCCCACAAGGTGCTGCGACGCGCTGCCGTGGTCAGCCCGTTCTTCGAGCCGGATACGGCGGTAGGTCACTCAGAAGATCCCCCCGGTCAAGCAAATGACGATTCTATTTTCCAAAGGCTATTCTCCGACTTCGAATTTGAGACTGACGGCGAGGAAAAGCCGGTGACTGTCTTTTTTCAAGAGGACTCGGGCGTCACAACACTTCCCGTTACCAAGTTGAATCAATGGAAGGAACTTGTGGCGCTCCGGGCCCGACTTGCCACTTCGGACGATGCTCGCCGTTTACACGGAAAGCTCCTCGTCTTGGAGGGTGCCGGTACGAACGGTCGGGAACCATTCATGGTGGCGTTGCACGGTTCGCCAAATTTCACTTCAGCAGCCTTGCTCACAACGCCGCCGGACGGGAATTCTGAATTGGCGATCTTAACCTGGCTCCCACCGCGCGGCGGCGGTACGAACAAAGTGTTGACGGCTCTGGGGCTTGGTGAATTGTTTGGCCCTGTCGACGACTGGCAGGTCCTACATGTGAAGCCAATGACGATTTCTGCCAGGCCCCCCTTAAACTCGTTTGTCTTGACCGACGCGACCTTTCAGATTGCTGAAAAGAACGTAGTCATTGCAGTACGAAACGTGCCTCAAGGTGCGGCTCGGTTTCGATTCACCGCACAGGTCGACGGGACATGGCTGTCACTCGCCGAAGGCGACTGGGGCGACGGTGAAACGGTCAGTATACCTGCTTTATCGCTGCTGGTTTCTGACCCGGCGTCAAAACTCCATACCTTGTCCACTTCACGTGTTCGGCTGGAGATCTTCGATGGGGACGGTACCACGTTGGCTGTCGATGAAGCACCGCTAAACGTCGATTGCCCGCATCAGTTTTGCGGGATGGCGATGGTCGGGCCACTCCTCCTGACGCTCGATGAGCGGATCGCCCAAGCTGGGGCAGGGGCGCCGATGACCTACCGTGAACAGCAGAAATGGTTGGAGCGGCTACACCAGCATGACGGTCCGCCCGTGATGGCGACATCCGGCCACCAAGCAGATCTCGACACTTTTTTTCGCAACTTGTACACGGGTCTCAAGGGCGTTCGCAGGCGATTGGAAGCGGCCCCACATTCTGAATTCACTCTCCGAAACGGACTGAGGCAATTGTCCGGCTGGTGTTCGGAGGCAATCTCACCTGATGGCAAAGTGGCAACTGACGACTGCCGGATCTTTCTTCTTGACCGTCTGGCCAGGGAGATTCTGACGACAATCAGCCGATTCACAGATAACACGTCCGCTACGTCACGCCTTGCTGCAGCCGTCGGAGAACTAGGTCTTGGTGCCTCCATCGAAGGGGCGCTATCATGGTTATCTGCAAAGGCAGCTCCCGAAACCGCCGCATACCACCGAAAGACTCATAAGCAGTTCGCAGAGGTAAAACAACAGCTTGATAGGTTAGGG
>CAIWEX010001221.1 GCA_903911795.1 uncultured Schlesneria sp. | reverse complement strand
GGCGATGTTCCGTTGCACGGCGTTCGCGTGAACGCTCAATTGCCGGATCAGTTGAAGCATCGCCTGGGATCGGAAGTCGAATTCACGATCGATGAGCTACCGATTCGCGGATCAGAAAGTGCCATACTGCGTGTCGTCGCCCATTCGACCGGACGAGCAACCTGTCGTTTGCACGTCGTGACTGATGAACCGGATTTCGGTGAACCGGCGAAAGCGGAATTTAAGGCTTCGATCGATGTGGTCAACGGCCCGGTAAGCTTGGATTCATCCCCCGTGACCACTATTGAGCCTGCACGTCCCAAACCGATTCCCGCACCAAACCGAACGAGCCAAGTGCCGAATTCAAATTGCTGCTGCCAGTCGCGACCCGTGATCTATGAGCCGTGCTTCATCCCCTGACCGCAGCGGATGATCATAGTCTGACCAGTCCGATCACTTTCGCGAACCAGCTGCTGCTCAGTGCTGACGTAAACGCCAGGCAGAAGATCATCCAATCGAAATCCGGCTTAAAAACCGGAATGCCATCCGTGGTAGCAATCGCCGCGGCCGCGGCGCTTGAAATGGCCAGATGCGTTCTGAACAAAATGGACTTCGGGTCTCCAATCGCAGTGAGTTCGCTCAGTGTGAGGTTGCCCATGAGGTAACGAAACCGTGCTGTTTGAAGCTGTATGCCTACGACAATCGTACTGGCAACGAGAGCTCCGATGATTCCGCCACGAAAATGTCCGATCAATGCTGTCCAGTCGCTGCCACGAATGGCGTAGCCGGTTGCGGCTGCAATCCCTGCACTGGTTCCCGCGAACAATACCAGGGTGAATGCCGTCAGCAATTTAAACGGAATTTCTTGCCGCTTGTTCTCACGTTCTCGTAATCGTTCAGAAACCGAAGGCGCTGCTTCCATCTGATGAGCAAAACGATCTGTTGAATCTTGATCACACACAGATTGCTCCAGATTCTGTTGCCTGTTTGATCGACGATGGTCTGCGTCGTCCAGTCAGTCCCATGCACGACGGCGGAGTTGAGACGAACTTGCTCGAACTTCCGTTCGCGAGATTAATCTCGCGAAGATTTCGAGGCAATACCACGCCGTCCGCGCCTCGGCGTCAGCTTGTTGAATTATTTGAAAGAGCCTGCCCGGGAAACTGAGATCGCTGCATGGGCGCTGCAATACGATCCCGACTTCGCCCGAGCCTTTGCACTATGGCCGAAACTGCACGAACAAATTCAACGGAGAATCTTGCTTCTCACTGAGGGATTGGAAGACGCCTGAATCGCGGCGTCAGGATTACCTCTCGACAATGGAGCAAGGCCGGGCCAGTGTCATGGCCCGGCCGAACGCCATGGGCAATTCTTGCTATCAATCAATTTTGCCAATACCATGGAAGAGTGAACTCGCGAAAGCATCGCAAATTTGCAACTCGATATCGGATGGACGTCAGAGACCGTTTGGGCTGTACGGTTGCCCTGATGCGTCGACAGAGGATTCTGTAATGTGGCAGACGCGACTTCAAATGGTGTTGGCAGCCCTTGTGTGCTGCGTTCCAGTGGTCGCTGCGGCAGACAATCTTGATGACATCGACAAACGCGTGCACGACGGACGTGCCGCATATATTGCTGAAAGCAACGCGATTGTGGCGGAGATCCACAAGGAGATTGATGCCAAGGAAGAAATGGAACGCGATCGAGCGAATCCAAATCTCGATCGCATCAAGTCGTTGAAAGCAGATCGAGAGCGATTGGACGAAGACGGAAAATATCCGACATGGGTTGCCGCCAAGTTCAAGGCACGGCAGTTGAAAAACAGTGGCACGCTGATGAGCGTTCTCAATGAAGCCAGGCGGGATTACGTTCGGGCGAAAGGCGATGACAAGGCGGAAAGTCTGACAGCTGAGATTGAACGGCTGAGGACCGACGGAAGCTCGCTGCCGGGCAACTCCACCAGTGGGTCCGCAGACGGTCCCGCACCAGCGGTCATGCCGTTCGACGTAAAACGTGCTAAGCAGCTTCAACTCAATTGGGCTCGACATTTGAAGGTCGGCGTTGAGTCCACCAACTCGGTTGGGATGAAATTCGTTCTGATTCCGCCAAGTGAATTCATGATGGGCAGCGCTATCACAGAGTCCGGCAGAAGGCCTGACGAAACGCCACACCGAGTGCGTCTGACGAAGCCACTGCTGGTCGGAGCTTACGAGGTGACGCAGGATCAATATCAAAAGGTGATGGGAAGTAACCCGAGCGATCAAAAGGAAGGGTCAAATCCAGTGACCCACGTTAGTTGGAATGACGCGATGGCGTTTTGCGAAAAGCTTTCGCAATTGCCGAAAGAAATTGAAGGCCGCAAAGTCTATCGTCTCCCAACCGAAGCGGAGTGGGAAAATGCGTGTCGAGCGGGGAGTACGACGCGATTCAGTTTCGGGGACGTGCGCCTCATCGATCAATATGGCTGGTCTGGTCGAAACAGCGGTATGAGCATCATCGAACTGACCGAAGAACAGTACGAGGCGAACCCAGCCGAGTTTGCCAAACGAATCGGCAGTAACAAGTGCCAGCATCATCGCGTTGGACGGTTGAAACCAAACGCATGGGGATTGTTCGACATGCACGGAAACGTTGCGGAGTGGTGTTCGGATTGGTACGGAGAGTACCCTCCGGAAACGGTGGTAAATCCGACCGGTCCAGATGGGGGCACACAACGAACTGTTCGTGGTGGCAATTGGTTTGACGCCCCCAACTTTTTGCTGACGGCTCGCCGCGGCAGGAGCGAACCACATGCGAGCTACAACAACCGGGGGTTTCGGGTGGTGTGTGAGATTTCAGATGCCAACACGAAGTAACTAACGCCGGAAGCGATAGTCCTGCACGATTCGATCGCGGGCAGGGTGGCCGGGGCTGGACTGAGGTTTTACGAAGGAAGCCCCGGATTTTGCGAATCGCTGATTATCCACGCCGAGCCTGTGATCAATGTCGATCGACATTCAACCGGGGCTTCCCGTTGGTCTAGCCCCGGTCACCATTTCGCAGAGTACCGAAAATACTCCCAACGCGATTTGGACATCGAAGAGCAACCCGTGAGTTTGCAACGGGATGCGGAGATTTGCGAAAACCTGCGAAAGATAGCATTGGGCGATACTGGATTCGAACCAGTGACTTCCACCGTGTGAAGATGGCACTCTAGCCGCTGAGTTAATCGCCCTTGGGTTGGTCACGCTGGCACGCAGCGATTTCCCGAGGCCCAATTTGTATCGGCTTCCGTAGGGAACGGCAAGGATTTCCCACTGCAGGGGCTTTCCCTTTTTCAAAATGGGGCCGCATTGTCACGAAGAATCAGGTAGCCCGTAAGAGTTTGGCGATCAACAGGCGACGGAATGAACCGTCGAGACGTCATTCCTTATGGGCTGAAGGCCCAAAAGAACAAAGCACAGGGCTTTCAGCCCTGTGAACGGGAAAAAAATCAAATTGTGCGACCTGAAAGGTCGCGAGTGGGCATCGATCGGAGTTGGCCGTCCTGACGGAATTTCTTGCGACCTTACAGGTCGCACTCCCTGTTCTGTCCTCGGTCACAGGGCTGGAAGCCCTGTGCTTTGTGCTGGTGGGCCTTCAGCCCACAAGAGGCCGACGATTACGTCGTTGGTGCAGGCGGTTCCATGGCGGGAATTCCGACCACCGGCAATGGATCGCGAGCCTGGCGTTCGTCATCGTCGGGGGACATGCTGTCGCAGGGCATCCAATCGACACTCTGTCGCAGTAATGCATAGACGATTGTGGCACTCGTCCAGAAGAAACTGATCGCATAGGCATGCATCAGCAATTGGATCAGAAACTGGATGGCTCGACGCCCAAACGCTGCTGAACCGTTGTTTCCCATACCTTGCTCAATTGATACGGAGCAGAGGTAGAACGTCCATTCCCCTAGCCATCCGGCAATCGTCAGGGCGATCAAACCAGCCGTCGCGACGACGATCCAGCACCAGGCAAAGTACCACGGTCGGCCCGTCCATTGGCTGTACGAGCGACTGAGTCCACCAAAGCCATCACAGTCATCGTACGCAATGGCCGCCACCATCAGCGGCCAGCCTAACAGCGTTGCCACAAGCAGAAAACCTGCGATCATTCCACCCACCAGCAGAAACGGGGCGAACACTGCAATTGCGATCAAGTTGATCACAGGAAGCACCCAGGCAACACCCGACCCGACGACCATTCCCACGAGAATCAACGTTGCAGCTGCGATCGGAATCAGGGGTGCAACCATCCCTCGTCCCCAGCGTGTCAGTCCGAACTGAACCCCTTTGCGAAACGAGCCGTTTTCACCTTTGGCAAACCGGCGGGCGGATAGTCGGCAAAGAATCAGGCCAAACAGCGTCCAGACAATCACGTGCCAGACAAGAACTCCGATGGAGACCATGCTCGGCGATTTCCGTGGAATTTCCAACGTGGCACCTGATACCGCGCGACCACTGGAACCAAATGATCCAATAACACGCTCAGCGGAATGCAGGACCTCGAGCCAGGGAAGGGCGATGAAATTGACTGATTCGCGAGACGGCAAGAGTGCCCCCTGAGATTCTGGTCGGGTACCGATCTGGATTTCCATCTGGAATGACGGGCTCGATTCAGGCCCAATCCGATCAAATAACTGGTGACTCAACGAAAACACCGCGATGGCGCCGGCCGCGACCACCAGTTGGCGGATCGATAGAGCAATCTCAATCGCCTGAAAGAGGTTCAACCATGGAAACCAGCGCCGGTACGGAATCTGATCAGGAAACGACATACGAAAAATCTCTATCAGGAAAAACGACGTGAACATGTCTGACGGATGGGACACTGGCATAGGAGCCGCGCCCGTAAGGAAGCGGACAGATCTGCCAGCCACGCACTTGAGCCGATCGTCGAAGCACGAGAGATACGGATTCGGTCGCTAAAAAGTCGCTGCTTCCACCCAGACAAGCCGGGCGGAGAGCCTGCAACTCCGCCGGGGCGAGCCCGGCGTCCGTGCTCTCCATGCCGATCGAACCGGACGCTAGCGCGTTCCGGCTGATGCGTTCATTTGTCATTCGGTATTCGACCTATCCATTACGTGATTCACTCTTACGGTCTTGTGCATCGCAAACACACTGACATACGACCTCTAACTCATCCATCGAATTGACGCATCCCAATCACCTCCCACAGACCGTACTTGCCGGTCGCGAAATTCCGTGGGGCGTGACTGCAATATCGGTTTCCGCTGGGCTTGCCCCAGCGGAACCAGCAACTGACGAGCTACAAATATCATCATCATCTTCGAAACAGCTCTCCGCCCGGCTTGCCCGGGTGGGAGCAACGACTTCCAGGCAACAGCAGGTTCGGGGAATGACATCAGAACAACAACCTCATTCTCACTTCGCCACCACAAAACACGGACGCCAACCATTGGGGAAACAGCTATTTCCGTTCTCGTGCGTACCGAACTCGACAACCGCGCGCGATCGTTTCCTTGACCGCTGGAGCCTCACCTTTTGTCGCCGCGGCAATCGCCTCTTCCACGAACTTTTTCTGCACCTTGGAAGCATCTGTGAAATCGTCCAGCGCCCCCATGTAGATCACTTTGCGTTCCTGATTCAGCACATAGAACTCAGGGGTAAAAATCGCTCCATATTCACGAGCGATTTTCTGTGATTCGTCGTACAGGTATTCAAACGATAACTCACGTTTCGCGGCTCGCTCGGTCAAGTCCTCCAGCGTATCCCCTTTGACGCGATTGACGCACACGGCGACCACTGCGACCTTACCTTTTTCGCCACCGAATCGCTTCGAAAGCTCGCTGATACGATCTTCGTAGTCGACAGCCGTTGGACATGACGCACAGGTAAACACCAGCACGACAAAATCCTTGCTTTTGTGATCCGCGAGCGAATGCTTCTTACCATCAGTACCAGGTAGATCCGTCCAGGCGGGAGCGGGATCGCCAATGTTCAAAACTTCATTGAATTCACCCGCTTGAACCAGGCTCACCAGCGCGATCAGGGCCAGTACAACTCCCAGATTGATTTGTCGCATGGAATTCCTCCGCTGATTTCGATGAGTTGCAACGCAACGCCGGCAACGATTTGTCGCTGAATTCGCGAGAATTCAGCGACGATCCGACATTTTCCCGAATCTCACGAGTTCGGGGACTCAGTTCACTCCTGCGACTTCAACCCTTCGGCGACGGCCAACAAGGTTCGTACGAAGCAGCCCGTGCCTCCCCCTTCGCGATGAGGCTTATTCGACGACGCAAAGGCTGGACCGGCGATGTCCAGATGGACCCATGGCTTGCCGCTGACAAATCGCTGCAGGAACTTCGCCGCACTGATAGCACCACCCCAGCGTCCTCCTGTGTTTTTGATGTCCCCCACATCACCTTTGATCAGATCATCGTAGAGGTCCCACATCGGAAGCTGCCAGGCATCTTCTCCACACCCCTTGGCAGCATTCATCACAGCATCGCACCAAGTCTGATCGTTCGAAAATGCTCCCGCAACATCCTCACCCAGTGCCACCACACAGGCGCCGGTCAATGTCGCCAGATCGATAATGCGTGACGCTCCTGCATCAACCGCGTAGCTCAGCACATCAGCCAGAACCAACCGCCCTTCAGCATCCGTATTGAGAACTTCGATCGTCACGCCGTTGCGAGCGGTCAGAATGTCTCCCAGCTTGAACGCGGAACCACTCGGCATGTTCTCGACGAGACCCATATACCCGACGACGTTTACCGGCAACTTCAACTTGGCGATTGCCGTCATGGCTCCCAGAACCGTCGCGGCCCCAGCCATATCACATTTCATCGTCAGCATGCCATCGGTTGGCTTGAGTGACAGTCCGCCGCTATCGAAGGTGACTCCCTTGCCAACGAGCGCCAGCTTGGGAGCATCAGGAGCACCGCCACAATGCTCGAGAATCACCATCCGCGGAGGCTCAACGCTTCCCTGTGAAACGGCTAAAAGCGACTTCATCCGTTCCTTTTCCAGTCGTGGCTGATCGAAGATCTCGCACTTCAGTCCACACTCCGCCGCCACGGTCGCTGCTCGCGTGGCAAAGCCAACGGGGGTAATTTCCTGAGGGGGACGATTGACCAGATCGCGAGCCAGGTTGACAGCTTCCCCGATAATTCGGCCTCGACTGACAGCGGTTGCCACAGCAGCACTGTTTTCGCTCGTACAGATCAACTGAAACGATGCGAACGGAAATCGACTTTTTTCCGTACGGTACAGATCCTGCCCAACAGAACCCGTCAGCCCAGCAGCGGTCGCTGCAGCCGCAATCTGTCCAGAACTGACAGCCCCGACAGCAGCATCGGGAACCGCGAAGGCGACTTTCACGTCTTTCTTATCAGAGATCGATCGAGTTGCCGTCGCCAGAGCTCGGTCCAGTCGCCCCGCAGTCAGCTCTTCTGCTTTGCCGAGTCCCACCAGCAGCACGCGAGCCGCTTTCAAACCGGAAACACCTCGCAGGGGAACCGTCGAGGCAAACTTGCCGGTGAGATCCCCAAGCTCCTTCAATCGCGCCAGCGAACCTGCCAGCGCCGTATCCAGCACCGCCAGCTTGCCTGAGATTTCCACGGGTTCGGTCACAGGCACGACCAGCCAATCGGCGGCGATTTCAACGAGCGGAGCGGTCAACTGGCTGATTTCCATAATCGAGTTGTCTTTCCATGGTAAATGCGTGACAGAGGGTTTGGGGTATTGAAACCGATGAGATGAAATTTCACAATCGCCTTGCCAATTGTCCGCAGGGCAAAGTGGCGCTTCGCCGCGCCGGCCCACCATTCTCGACAATTGCTTTTGGTGGGCCTGCGCTCGAAGCGAGCTGGTCCCACCCTACGTCACCCCTGACGTGACTGTAAATGTATTCCGTTTTTTTGAACCCGATAAGATTCCAGCAGTAATCTACTGGGTGAAACCATTGAATAAACTGCGACCATCAGCAGGAACGCGTTAGCGTCCGGTTTCTGGAGATGCGTCTCCAGCCGTCCATCGGAACCGAGGGGATGGCGGGCGCTCCCGCTTTGGGGAAGCCCCCGTTCAAATTCGTTCCATTTCGGGGGCTTCTGCAAAGCCAGTGCGCCCAACGCGCCAGCCCACTCTTGCCAAACGCGTCACGCCAAAAAGTTGCGAGTTCGAAAGGTCATTCTTTTCAGATTCGAGAAATCCGAGGGATTCAGGGTTCTACAGTCGCATTTTAGCCCCTGTTTGGCATCATGCGAGGATCGGTGCGACTTGCAGGAAACCGGCAGTCGACTTTATGATCTGGCACAGCCGCTGGCAGTTTTGGAATCCGACTTAGGAACCGCGTCGAAATGCCGACCATTACATTCGTCAATGAGAAGAAAACGGTAGAAGTCCCCGCAGGTTCAAATCTGCGAAAGGAAGCGATGAAGGCGGGCGTGCAGCTCTATCCCTTCCCGCATAACGTCGTCAACTGTATGGGCTTTGGCCTGTGCACCAGTTGCCGCGTGATGGTGAAAAAGGGCCTGGAAAACTGCTCGTCACAAAGCGTGTTTGAAAAGGTCTCGATGATCACCAATCCGCTGACGTTCTTCGCCCGGCTGGGAAATGAGACGAATCTGCGATTGGCCTGCCAGATGCAAGTCAACGGCGACATCGAAGTTCAGACTCAGCCCCCGATGAACTGGCACGGCGAAAACTACTGGAGCTAGGCTGCCTGAGCCAACCTTGTTCGGCGCGGGTCTCCCGACCCCGCCGAAACGCTCGACCGCAGGTCTCCTCTTCGCTTCTTCGCCCGAGACACCGACAACAATGGCACGCTCGACGAGGGGACGAATCAATGAGTTTGCTCATCCAAGTGCGGCGGTCTGCTTGTCCCAACTGTGAGGCCGAACTCGAGCCTCATCAAGTACTATCAGTACCAATCTGGTCAATCTGGTCGATGGAGCCTTCGACCTTCAGATGCCGTCAATGTGCAACCATGCTCAGATTAAGCCGGAGGCGACGCGCACTTCCCGCTCTATGCGCGTGGGTCTTTTTCTTTGCGCCGCCAGTGCTACTCCAGGCATACTACGGATCATGGGCTGCCCTCAGTGGTCTGCCAATTTATTCTGCACTGAGCTGGGGCATCGGTGCGTTGGTTTTGCTTGGATGGATGTTGTACGGCCATAGGGATGTCGAGAAATTCAGTGATGAATAGTGGCGGGAGAAATCAGTAGGATCAGGCTGCTTCATTTGGCACCTGCGCCGTGAAGGAACACATTCTTACTGAGGAATTTCCACCTTGATCGCATCGTCGACGAGCGAGAGCTTCCGCAGCAATCCCAGATCCATCTTATCGGTGAGAAAGCGAACGGCTCCGTCGCCAAACAGCATGTTTGCTCCACCGCCGTGCTTACTATTGAATCCGGTCGTATTCGGGACGGTTTCCTCCTTCAATTCATGATTGAGGGGCAAGTAAGCGGTTCCCAGGGAAAGCGATTGACCGACACGCGTCGAACGATCTGGCACACCTGCCCAGATGATGTTACCTACATCCGTCTCGGAGTCGTTTTTCGTGGGAGTGGCTCGTTCCCCCACCATCACTACGTTGGACAGACCATCTGACACCTGTCCCATTTTTCTGTTGCTGTTCTCTCCAAACGTCCCATGAAAATCACGAGCGTTGGGAACGGGCTTCTTGTCAGGCGTCTTGGGTGAACCGACATAGACTGCGATTCCATCCCGAAAGTCGTAACCCAATTCTGGCTTCGTCCAATTTGATCCGGTTGCGTCGGCAGCACCATTCGGATTTCCATCTTTGGCAGTGATGCCCAGATGCCAGTCATTATCCCACCCGGAAACACCGGCGTAGTTCGATCGAGCGAATGCTTTTTCAACAATCGCTGTCTTGCGATTCTCACGAAGCGGACCAAGAACCTTCACCTTCGCCACAAGCGGCGTCCCGGTATCTTCGGGGCAACGATAGGTCGGAATCTGCTTCGAGTAGATCTTTTCCGGCGCGGTCGGTAAGCCTTTATTGAATTCAATTTGATTAAAGAGCGGCGCCTGATCGATCAACATTAGCAGCCCCGTCTGCCATCCGTTCCCTGCATTCCAGTTCATTTCGATCGCAGCGCCAACTTCGGATTGCTTCGTGGCAACGACGTATCCGGGCGGCAACGATTGAAAAATGTCGTTATAGTTGTGCAGCGCCAGGCCGAGCTGCTTGAGATTATTCTTGCACTGGACCTTCCGGGCGATCTTACGGGCCTGAAGCACCGCTGGTGAAATCACCGCCAGGCTGAGAGCGATGACGGCAAAGACCGCCACAAGTTCTACCAGCGTGAATCCCTGTCGACGAAGTGAACCTGGTCGTGCTTTCATGGAATTCTCCTGCTGAGTCCAGCGAAAACGGAAAGATGGAAATCGCTCTGCTTAGAAAATCCCTAACTGGTCGCGGGCTTCGTCAGTCATGCGTGCGGGAGTCCACGGCGGGGACATCACCAGCTTGATTTCTGCAACGTCGATCCCGTTCACCTTTTCCAGGGCCAGTTTCGATTGCATGATGATCTGCGGCCCGGCCGGGCACGCGGGACTTGTCAGTGTCATCTCTACAAATGCTTTACGATCCGTCAGATTGATGGAATAGACGAGCCCCAGATCAACAATGTTGATCATCAGTTCGGGGTCGATCACTTCGCGCAATGCATCAATCAGCGCGGCATCGTCGGGTGGCGGTCCCGCATCCACCGGGACTGCTTCGGTCGAGCATTCGCCCGGCGTGGAACAGCATTCCGTGGCGATCGGCAGTCCGGTTGCAACGGGCAGGGCACTTGGCGCCGCATGATGATGGTCCGAGCAACAAGTCGTTTCCGGGGCAACCGGAGCAGCAAGGGTTTCGTCTGTCATCGTTCTCTCTCACAATCCTGGAAGTTGCGGGATCTAAATGACCGTGCGCGATTATGGTTGTTGCGGAGGTGCCACTGCTTCGGAGTCCTCGGAGAAGCAGTGTCTTCGCGGCGACCTCCACTTGGACCTTCGAGCAAAATCGAGCTCAGGCATTTCGTTGCGTTCGCCCGAACTTGCCAACAAAAAATTACACGACAGCGGACGAGCCCTTCGTCACGAGCGAGGTCGGGCAAAAACCGCCCCGTCGCGCACTTCCACTTCAAATGTCGCGATCGGTTCTGTTGCAGGCATACAAAGTGGCTTGCCCGTTCGCAAGTCAAATCGTGCCCCGTGGCGTGGACAGGCGATCGAACAATCACTGACAGCACCACCGGTTAGAGGCTGCCCGTCATGTGAACAAACATCTTCAATCGCAAAAAAGTCGTCTCCGATACGGACCAGCAGAGCAGGGATATCGTCGACAAGAATCGACAACCGGCCGCCCGGTGGAATATCGCTGATTGCGGCAACTCGTTCGAAGTCCGACATATTCAATGTGATCCATTCCTTATGAGGGTTGTCCCCTCAACCCGATTCGAGCTACCGTTTGGTCGCTCGTCAAAATTTGCATGAGCGAATCTAAATTGATTCGCCAATCAGCCGAAAATACCGAGCTTTCGCTCGACCGCCTGGCCCAGTGTTTCCCGAACAATTTCAACCGGGATCCGATCGTAGACTCGCTGGAAGAAGCCTTCAACGATCATGTGCATCGCTTCCGACCGAGTCATCCCGCGGCACATGCAGTAGAACAATTGTTCCTCGTCAACACGTCCGCAGGTAGCACCGTGCGTGCAACGTACATCGTCTGCTTCGATTTCCAGGCCGGGAATCGCATCGACGCGACAGGTGTCGCTCATGATCAATCCGTCGTTCCGCTGATAACCATCGGTCTTCTGGGCGTCTTTCGCGACCTTGATCATCCCGCGCCAGATGCAGCGTGCCTTGTCGCGGACGACGTCCTTGTAAAGCAAATCGCTGCGAGTATTCGGTGCGTTGTGAGTCTGCTGAGTGTAGTAGGAAATCAACTGGCGGTCGGTTGCGAATGTCACACCATTCACTTCTGCCGCAGCTCCTCGACCATCCAGGAAGACTTCCTGATGAATGTGAGCCAATCGGGCTCCCAATCCACCAACCGTCCATTGCAACGAAGCACCCGATTCGACTCGACCTGCCTGATGGGCAAAGTGCCAGACTTTGTCATTCCAGTTCTGAAGCTGAACGTATCGCAGGTTCGATCGATCGGCCAGCAGCAGTTCGACCGCACCGACATGTAGCCCCGTCGTGGTGAGCGACGCCGACGTCGTCTCTTCGAGCAGCGTCGCACTCGCCCCTTCTTCCAGAATCACGAGAGTATGACTGAAGTCAGCGGCCGCTTCGGATCCAAGTCCGATCAGGCTGTAAAGAGGTTCGGTCACCTGAACATTTCGGGGAACATATAGGACTGTTCCGCCCGTCCAGAATGCCCCGTGCCAGGCGGAAAACCGATCCGTCTCGGGCTTCACAGCCCGTGTCATCAGATGCGGGCGAAGAACGTCACCATGAGTCTGGATCAAATCAGAGAGGTTGCCAAACAGGACTCCTTGCTGGCTCCACTTCGGATCGAGAGTCGTGCGAGTGCACGTTCCATCCAGATGCGAGACGACGCCGGCGAATTCCGCGCGATCTGCCAGCAACGTTTCCAGGGCAGGGGCATTCGTCCCGGTCTGAATCGTGAACTTCTCTGGCCGAAAAGCTCGGATGTCGACTCGCTTCCACTCTTCAGGATCGAGTTCCTGATTCAGAGATTCGCGATACGCTTCGAACGCACCCCGACGCAGATCGACGACCCATGCAGGTTCAGTGCGACCTGACAGGAATTGTTCGAAGGCTGCCGCATCAAACGCGGTCTGGGGCAGGGGAGTAGAAATTGTTGCGGACATTTTGATTCATTCAACAGAAAGCGAGTGCGATTCTCAACGTGTTCCTGAAGCGACCTATGTCATTGAAATGCTTCAGGTGTCACGGTCATGGCGTCTTCGATGTGGCCGTGCAAATGCTCTAAGACATCATGCAGGCTTGATCCAAAGCACGGTCATGTCGAAGACGCCATGACCGTGGCACCCAATTCTTCCGATGGGACGCGTTCCGGCGGATATCAACACGTTGGGGCGTTAGCCAACGCTGCCTTCCATCTGCAATTCAATCAGGCGGTTCATTTCAACCGCGTATTCCATGGGCAATTCTTTGACGAGTG
>CAIWEX010001220.1 GCA_903911795.1 uncultured Schlesneria sp. | reverse complement strand
GGATTGGCAGAGATCGTCGATTGGCAACGGACTTCACCTTTGTTGCAGCACGTCCAGCTTCTCGACGTTCAGATTGGTGACCAGCCCAAACTGGCAAAAGGAATTTCGGAACGTGATTTTGAAGCGGCAGGCTATGAGATCCTGGCAGAGTCGCGAACAGGTCCATTGATCCTGGAACGCCCAGGCGACGGGCGACTGGATCTTTGCATGCTCTTTCATCCTGACCGCTCTTCGCTGGTCTTCCGTGTCGGCTTTCCGATTCTCGTTCAAAACGTGACTCAGATCGCTTTCTCACGCGCACACCTTCTGGATGCCAAAGCGATTCCGACCGGTGAAATCCCCGCTCGCAAGCTGGAACCTGAAAAGGAATATCAGGTCTCCGGACCACACGGTTATGCAGAGACCGGGACGAGTGATAAGCACGGATATCTGATGGGGATGAATGCTCCTTTCGTCGGCCAGTACGAGATCAATTCGCCTGAAACAGAATGGATCGGGGCAAGTCTGGTTTCGTCACAGGAAACGTCACTTGTGAGTGTTGAAAAGCTGATCTTTCCCGAAAACGTGACTGTGACGGCGGGCGAAGCCGAAGTGAAAGGGGATCAACCACTCTGGGGCTGGTTTGCCTTCGCTGGACTGGTGCTGTTGGTTGTGGAATGGTGGTTCTTCCAGAAGAAACCTGCAGGTGTCCCAGGATGAGTGTTTGTCGTGTCGGTAGTTCCGCCAATGAACGGATAACGTGCGGTTGCCGATGGCAGGTCTACGCGCTTGGGTTCGTCTTTCTGCTGGCGAGCCTGGCAGCAGGGGCGGACAGGCCGCTGGAAATCGAACAGTCCAACATGCAGCCACCGATTCAGGTCGGTCGGCCGATTCCATCGTGGTGGGACGTGAATGTGCGTGGGACGGGATTGCTGGAAGGTCGTTTTGAATTCCGGCTGAAAAATGATCCTGAACTCCTTTCAACGCTGGTGACGGAAGAGATGGCCTTGGGCGGTCCGCAACAGCGGATTCGCGTCATGCTGCCCCCTGCAAATGATCAGAACCCGGTCGATCAACTGACTGTTGATATCAAGTTCATCGGCAAGAAATTTACTCAGGACCTTGGACGGCATATTCTACGAGTTGCTCTGAGCCGGTCCCGGACATTCATGGTTCTGGTACCGATGTCCCGAATCGCCCAGCGACGGTCCGTCGAGCGCGATCGAATTATCCGTCGACTATCGTTTGAGAATCTGATTTCGGGCCTCGATGAATCGACCAAGACGGTCCAGACATCTCTGGAGCCAGCAGACCTTCCACAGGAACCGCTGGCCTATTGTGCCTATGAAATGGTAGTCCTGTTTCAGGACGAATTCCGTGCCTTGAAAAAGCCTCAATTGGAGGCGATGGCGACCTGGATTCGTGCGGGGGGGAGCCTGTTCGTCGAACCGACGGGAATCCTCGAACCCTATCATCTCGACTTTCTACGTGAGCTGGCGAAATCAACGCCTGATGTCGTGATCAAATCAGGAGCAGATGGCCGACTTGTCCCAGGCACGATGCGAAACGACGAACGGCTGATTCTAATGCGAAACAGCCTCGGGCGAATTGTAATGCGAGTTGACGAAGAGGCCGTGGAGGCAGACGAGACGCCAGAATGGAGAGAAGCCGCTGCATTTTTATTTCGAATTCATGCGGATCAGGCAACCATAATCCGCAATCGAAAAACCTCCTCACCCGCTGAATTGATAGTAGGCAGGTCTAACGTCTCTCTGAACGACTTTGAATCGAAACGTCGTTTTGAGATGAAGTTTCCGACGAGTACACGGGAACTGATCGATTGTCTGAAGCCAGCCGGTGTTCGCATGGTTCCGCTCTGGGTGCTGGTCGTGATTTTGACCGCGTTTGTGGTTGTGATCGGCCCGGTTGACTATTTCGTACTCGGGCGACTGCGGGCCCGGAAATACACCTGGGTGACGTTTCCGATCGCAACGATTTTGGTCACATGGTTAACCGTGAGTCTTACAAATTCTTACATGTCGACGGCAGAAGCACGACGCGGATTGGTTATTCATGATCTTGGGGATGACGGTGCCACCGTTCGAGTCAATCGATTTGAATTACTGTTCCTCGCGTCAACGCGAACCGTTTCGACCGACATCCGCAAGGGGATCTTTTCGGCACTGAAAACGGGTGCGACGATTACAAACGAAGACGATCGGTCCGGCCCACCTCGTCCAGGCGTACGTCCAGTACGAATGGCTCGGTTGGACGGAAATCGCATCCGTGAAACACTCACCGGCCGCATTCCGACGGACTACACAGCGAGCCAGCCACTTTCGAAATGGACGCCTCAACTGAATCGGCTGTTCTATTTGCCAGGCTCTCTCGAAGAATCTCCGCTCGATTGGCCTCAGATCATGGACGGAGAAAACATCCGATCTACCTTGAACGATCAGACCGCAAAACAACGGATACTGGCTCGTATTCACCAGCAGATCGGCCGCAGTTGTGCCGTCTGCTGGATTGGCCCAGCCGGTGCATTTTCGTATCAGTTGTCGCCTGACTGGAAAGACTCCGTTTTCACTCAATACTCTCACAATTCAGGCGATCCTTACAGCACGTTTGATTATGAAGAGCAGGTGTTTCAACAGGAATTACCACATGACGTTCGTAGCCAGCCATCGATGCTTCGATGGCTGTATCAGAACTCCGTTGCTGGTCCGCAAGGATTGTTTTGCCTGACGTCTCAGGTCGGGCCGGCAGGCGGAGCACAATTTGAAGATCTTCCGATTTTCGATTCGTGGCAGCAGAATCAGATGTTGATGATCGTTGTCGTCCAGCGCGGAGATGACTACGTTGTGTATCGTAAGATTTTGAGAGACGGGAATTAGATGGCGGATGATTCTGTACTGAAAACCGGATCAACGGCATCGCGATGGTGGCCATGGGTGAAATGGTCTTTGTTCATTCTGATGCTCTATTTCGTCGGACATCGCGCCGTGGGATTGTGGCAATCCAGTCCTACGATTGAGTTACATGTCGATATCAGGTGGCTGGTGCCCGCTGCGATCTTTTATCTCGTCGGATGGCTGCCCTCCGTCTGGTTCTGGCGGGCTCTGTTAAGCCGGATGCACCAAAAGCCAGCCTGGTACGCTACGATTCGAGCCTATTTTGTCGGACACATGGGAAAATATGTTCCGGGAAAGGCACTGGTCCTCGTCATTCGAGGTGCACTGCTGAAAGACTATGGCGCCAAACCCGTCTTGGCAGGCCTGACGGCGGCATACGAAACGCTTGTTTCCATGTCAGCGGGAGCTGCGATCGCCATCGCGCTTGCTCCAACGGTGATTCCGGAATCGCTCTGGGAAAAGCTGCCGACCGCCTGTCACTTCTTGCGTCAACAGCCGTTTATGCTTCCGATTGCCGTGGTGATCGCAACGTTCGCCAGTACGCCATTCAGTGCCTGGTTGTTTACGAAAGTTGGCCGAAAAGCGATCCCACGGACGACTGAAACAGACGTTTTGACGAATATTTCCGGTCGCCTCGTGAGTCAAGGAGTGATCATCACGTCACTCGGATGGATCTGCCATGCCCTGAGTCTGGGGTGTGTCTTGCAGTCCATTTCAGATTCGCCGATCGATTTCAGTCTGTTCCCGGTCTGGCTGGCCAGTGTCGCGGGCTCAACATTTCTGGGGTTCGTCGTTCTGATTGCTCCTGGAGGCTTGGGAGTTCGGGAATGGGTATTGATAGAAATCATGAAGGATCAGCCGTCGATTGGTACCGAACGAGCGATCGTCGCGGCGGGCTTGTTGCGAATCGTCTGGTTCGTGGCTGAATTAGGAGCGGCCGCAGTTTTGTATTCGATCTGGCCAGGTACCCGGCGGAATGGTGGTTCCAGTCCAGTGGAATAATTCGAGATTTCTGGACGATTACACGGAAAACACGGCGAAGACGCGAGACGGGACCGAGTTCAGGCTGCTATTTTCGGTAAAAAAAGAGAGAGGAATTCCCGCACCTGACGGGGATTTCATCCTGAAATTCTCATCAGACACGTTTGTGGCGCTACAATCGGACCGCAGCTGGTTCGTTCCGCGCGATGAGATGGACGAATGTTCAGGCGAGGAAAAGCGTCCGCAGAACTTTGGATTTTCGATTCGGCTAGGCTTTGAATCATCGTGCCGAGCGACCGTTTTCTCATTGTTACAATCGTTAGAATCTGAACACATCTGTGTTTGTGAATGCATATTTCTGGCAGTGTGGATCTGAAAAACAGTCTCCTGCATCATCGTCTATGGCGATGAGAGGCCCTGTGTGTCATAATCTCTGCCGCTGATTGCCGTCCTTCGAGGGCAGTCTGTGCAGCGTCGGACTTCCGTGCTAACATGCCGGTCCGGAAGGGGTGCGGATATTTTCGGACGAGGGTGGATTTTCGACACAACTCACCGCAAGGTCGTGAGACGTGTTGAACAGGCCGCCAGTGAACGGGGCAAATCCCGTTTTCGATGGAAATCAACGTACCGTTTTCGATTTCAACTCGTTTGTCACATTACGTTTTTGCTCAAGGCTGACCAACCGATGGCGACCGTTCTACAAGCTCCATCCGCTAGTCGTCCCGCTGCCGCTCCTGCGGTTGCCACACCTGCGGCTGGTGAAGAAGTTTCCGACGTTCCCGTAGTCGTTCTCGATCCCACCGAGGTCGATGAGTGGCTGGAATCTGTCGATGATATTCTGCATCGTCACGGTCCGGCCGCGTTGAGTCAGCTGTTAACCCGCCTTTATTCCCGGGCACAGGCTCAGGGAGTTCCCGTCGTCCCGTCACTGACGACCCCCTATTCCAATACGATCCCGGTCGAGGCCGAGCCTGAGTTTCCCGGTGACCGAGCGATCGAACGCAAGCTGCGCAGTGTCATTCGCTGGAACGCCATGGCGATGGTGGTTCGAGCCTACCGGGAAACCAACGTCGGCGGTCATATCGCCACGTTTGCGTCATCAGCAACACTGGTCGAAACCGGGTTCAATCACTTTTTCCATTCGCGCACGGCGGATCACACCGGCGACATGATCTACTTCCAGGGACACTCGTCACCCGGGATGTATTCGCGGGCATTTGTCGAGGGCCGGCTGACGGAAGAGACGCTGGTCAAGTTCCGCCGGGAATTACCACGAGGAACCGGGCTTTCTTCGTATCCCCATCCTTGGCTGATGCCCGATTTCTGGCAGTTTCCGACGGTCTCGATGGGACTGGGCCCGATCTGCTCGATCTACCAGGCACGGTTCCTGCGCTACATGCTGCATCGCAATCTGCTCGACACCTCCAAATCGCGGGTCTGGGCATTCCTCGGCGACGGCGAAATTGACGAACCAGAATCGCTGGGCGCGATTTCGATGGCATCGCGTGAACGCCTCGATAACTTGACTTGGGTCGTGAACTGCAACCTGCAGCGACTCGACGGTCCCGTGCGAGGCAACGGCAAGATCATCCAGGAACTGGAAGGGATCTTCCGCGGTGCGGGCTGGAATGTCATCAAGCTGGTCTGGGGAAGTGACTGGGATCCGCTGTTTGAAAAGGATGAGACCGGGATCCTGGTAAAGACCCTGGGGGAAGTGGTAGATGGCCAGTTCCAGAAGTACAGCGTCGAAACAGGCGATTACGTCCGAAAGGATTTCTTCGGTCGCCATCCCGATTTGCTGAAACTTGTGGAACACCTCAGCGACAGCCAGATTGAACATTTGCGACGTGGTGGGCACGACCCAATCAAGGTTTATGCCGCATTTAAGGCTGCAACCGATCACAAGGGGGCTCCGACTGTCGTACTGGCGCATACCGTCAAAGGTTTCGGGCTGGGACCTGAAGCGGAAGGACGGAATACTGCCCATCAGACGAAAGGGCTGGGTGAACAGTCCCTGCTGATGGTTCGCGATCGTTTCGAACTGCCGCTGACGGACGAACAGGCCAAGGCTGCGGTCTTCTACCGACCGCCCGCCGACAGCCCCGAGATGAAGTACCTGCATGAGCATCGGAAGAATCTTGGCGGCTATTTGCCGACGCGTGTGCCGACCACCGAAAAGTTGATCATCCCATCGGTCGAGCATTTGATCGAAGAAGCGGCCACATCGACCCGCGATCGATCGACGACGACCGTGCTGTCGGAAACGATCAAGGCCCTGATTCGTGATAAGAATGTTGGTAAACGAGTCGTTCCGATTATCCCTGATGAAGCTCAGACGTTTGGGATGGAGGCACTCTTTTCGCAGTTCGGTATCTATTCGAGTAAAGGTCAGCTTTACACACCGGTCGATGCAGGAACGCCCAAGGCTTACAAGGAATCTCTGACGGGTCAGATCCTGATGGAAGGGATCGATGAAGCGGGAGCCATGTCTTCGTTCGTTGCGGCCGGAACGGCCTACGCGAATGTCGGCATGCACATGATTCCGTTCTATATTTACTATTCGATGTTCGGATTCCAGCGAGTTGGCGATCTGATCTGGCTGGCGGGCGATTCCCGCTGCAAGGGATTCCTCTGCGGGGGAACCTCGGGCCGCACGACGCTCAACGGCGAAGGGCTGCAACACGAAGATGGTCACAGCCAGTTGATGGCGGGAACCGTTCCGAATCTGGTTGCCTACGACCCAGCCTACGGCTACGAACTCTGCGTCATCATCCACCATGGCTTGCGTAGGATGTATGCCGAAGGTGAAGACATCTTCTACTACCTGTCGGTCTACAATGAAAACTATGTGATGCCGACGATGCCTGCGGGCGTGCAGGATGGAATCATCAAGGGGATGTATCCTCTCGATCCGACGGTTCCAGCCAAGAAGCGTTCGACTCGTCCGCAGTTGCTTGGAAGTGGTCCGATCCTCAACGAAGTCATTCGCGCCCAGAAACTTCTGGCCGACAAGTACGGTATCGAAGCGGACGTCTGGAGTGTCACCAGCTACAACGAATTGAAGCGGGAAGCCCAGTCCGTCACGCGCTGGAACCGGTTGCATCCCGACCAGAAACCACGCGTCAGTTACATCGAACAGACGCTCAGCGGATTGAAGGGGCCCTTCATTTCGTCCAGCGACAATGTTCAATTGGTGGCCGAACAGATTCGCCCGTATGTTCCAGCTCAGTATGTTGTCTGTGGAACCGACGGTTTTGGTCGTAGCGAAACTCGCGAAAACCTGCGTCGGCACTTCGAAATCGACGCCGAATGCGTTGCATTCTCAACGTTGACGGCCCTCGCCAAAGAAGGTCGATTCGACGCAAAGAAGTTGCCACAGGCGATGAAAGAACTGGGGCTCGATTCCGAAAAGGTTGATCCCGCCTTCGCTTGAAAACCTTTGATCACACGGCTGCTGTTAGAGGGACCTCAGATCCCGCTCCTGCATGAAATCATCGAATCACTGATATTTCGAAAGACCGACGAATGGCGATTGAATTCAAAGCTGATAACCTCGGCGATGGTGTTAAGAGCGGCGACGTGGCTGCGATCATGGTCGCCGTTGGGGACACGATCGAAGCTGACCAGATTGTGATGGAAATCGAAACCGATAAGGCGGTCCTGCCGCTGCAGTGCCCCCATGCCGGGACTGTGACACAGGTCTTGGTGAAGAAAGGGCAGACGATCAAGCCCGGGCAGCCAGTCCTGTCGATTGAGCCGAGTGGCGCCGCAGTCGCAAGCAAGAATGGCGGAACGAAAGCCGGTGCCACAGCAGCCGTTGCAGCACCCAAGTCTGCGTCGTCTGCGGTCACCACAGCTCCTGTTGTTCCGAAGTCTCCGCTCCCCGTGACTGGCGGACGCGACCTGCCACTGCCAGCCGGCCCAGCCACACGCCGACTTGCTCGAGAACTTGGCCTGAATCTCGCCAATGTCCCAGGAACGGGAACCGGTGGACGAATCACTCTGGAAGACGTGGCTCGCGCTGCTGCCGGAAGTGGTGGCGGAGGCCGCGTTGTCGAACCACCACTGCCAGACTTCTCGCAATATGGCCAGGTTGATCGTCAGGCGTTTTCGAAACTGCAAAAGGTTTCGGCGAATAACCTCAGTCTCGCCTGGCAGATTATCCCTCACGTCACTCAACATGACTTGGCGGACATCACCGAAACGGAAGCGGCTCGCAAACGATTCGTCGAAACGGCACCAAAGGGTTCGCCCAAGGTGACCATGACGGCACTCGCCATGAAGGCCGCTGTGGCCTGCCTGAAAGAGTTTCCGCAGTTCAACTCCAGCTATGACACAGCTCGCACGGAAGTCGTGCTCAAACGCTATTACAACATTGGTGTCGCAGTCGACACTCCGAACGGCCTGGTCGTACCAGTCATTCGCAATGTCGAACAGAAGTCTGTCATGCAGATTGCGGCAGAACTGACCGAACTCGCTGGCAAGGCTCGCGACCGAAAGCTGCAAGTCAGCGAAATGCAGGGGGGAACCTTCACGATCACCAATCTGGGTGGCGTGGGCGGAACCGCCTTCACTCCGATCGTGAACTATCCTGAAGTCGCCATCCTGGGGATGTCCCGCAGCCAGAAGCAACTGCAACTGATTGACGGCGAAATCTCCGAACGCCTGATGTTGCCGCTGTCGCTGTCTTACGACCATCGTGTCATCAATGGTGCCGACGCTGCTCGCTTCACAGTGAAGCTGGCGGGGATGCTGAGTGATGCGTTTCGTCTGTTGATTGAATGCTGAGGACGGATAATTCCAGCACCATGAAATTTGCACTCGTTATTCCGGATGGTGTCGCGGACGAAACACAACCTGTATTGGGTGGCCGAACCCCGTTGCAGGCGGCTCACATCCCTTTCATGGATGAAGTCGCCCGCTCTGGGATCGTTGGTCGAGCGGACCATGTCCCTGCATCGATGCCCTCGGGTAGCGACGTCGGGACAATGAGTCTGTTCGGCTATGATCCGCTGGAATATCACACCGGGCGAGCTCCAATCGAAGCCGCTGCGCAAGGTATTGAACTCGGCGCACTCGACTGGGCGATCCGCTGTAATCTGGTCACTGTGGAGGACGGCCGGATGGCCAGCTTCACAGCAGAACAAATTCCGAATGATCTGGCTCGATCACTGATCGAACTGCTGCAGCGTGACCAGTGCGGTGATGAACACTGGAAGTTCTATGCAGGGGTCAGCTATCGCAATCTGCTGGTCTATCGAGCCCGTGAGGTTGCAGCTCCGTTTGGGCCTCGGACGCATACCGTTCCGCCGCACGATATCACTGATCAACCGATCGCACCGCACCTGCCAAGTGGTCCTGGAAGCGAACTGCTTCGAGACCTGATGGAACGCAGCAAACCAGTAATCGCCGGGTCTAAAGCAAACCAGGCTCGAGCCGCTGCGGGGACTCATACGGCCACGCAGACATGGCTTTGGGGTCAGGGGCAACGACCTTCCTTCAAATCGTTCCAGGAACGATTCGGCAAACGGGGTGCGGTCATCACCGCCGTTGATTTGTTGCGAGGCATGGGGCGGCTACTCGGCTGGAACGTCGTGGAAGTCGCAGGAGCGACCGGCTATCTCGATACCGACTATGCTGCGAAAGGTCGTGCTGCCATCGAAGTGCTGAAGCAGGGTCAGACCGACTTCATTGTCGTCCATGTTGAAGCGACTGATGAAGCCTCACACGAAGGAAACGCCGCCGCCAAGGTCAAGGCCTTGGAAGAAATCGACCGGCATATCGTCGGACCGCTGCACGAGTATCTGAAATCACAGGGCGAATACCGTTTGCTCGTCTGCCCCGATCATCCAACTTTCCTCAGAACAAAAACGCACAGTCACGGATATGTCCCATTTACGATGTGTGGAACGGGGATCTCTCCAGACCAGTTAACAACGTACGACGAAATCACGGCTGCGGAATCGACGGTCTGCCTGGATCGCGGCTGCGAACTCGTGCCGCTGCTGTTTCGCGATGCGTAGTTTTCAAGTCGTTCTAAGATGTGTGGACTCGTGCGACGACCAGACTTAATTTGTGGGTTGATCTGACATCGTACGACGGACTTGAAGTCTGTCGTCCCCCCCCGAATTTAGTCTGGACGACACACTGGCCATGCCGTCAACGTCATCGCAACGCTTCCAGTGCCGTCAATCGCATCGCGTACAGCGATGGGATCAAGCCACCGATAAAGCCCATGACGACCGACAGCAGCATTCCCAGGGCGAGCGTACTGAAATCGACGGTCATTCGCAGTGAAATGAATTTGCCGCCACCCGCGCCGCCAGAGACCACGCTGTTGGCGGTCCAGCCATCGAACAGCATTCCCACGGCACAACCGACGAGGCCGCCGATAATGGCCAGCATCACGGATTCAAACATGAACGACACCAGGATCTGCCATCGCTTGTAGCCCAGCAACCGCAGAACTCCGATATCTCGAGTCCTCTGGCTGATCGCAGCAAACATCGTGTTCATCACGCCGAATACGCCCCCGAGTGACATGATGACGCACAGGACCAGAGTTCCGTACAGGAACTGTTGGTTCGTGGCTGTCATCGCGGAGAAAAACGTCGTTTCGACCTGTGGACTCAACCTCGCTCTGGTGTACTCGTTCGCAAAAAAGTCTCGCAACAATTCTGCGCCCCAGGCATCGTCACTCGTCGGGGTCTTGATGATTTCCAGCGTCGGCTTCGGCAGCTTGGGATCGGCAACGCGATCCGCCAATGCTTTTTCGTAGGTCTCTTGTGCCTTCTTTCGCTTGGTTTCGAGAAAGGATTCTCGCTGGTCTTTGCGGTAGTTGGGGTCGGCTCGCAGGGCAAATGTCGTATAGGTCGGTTTCCCAAACAACGCTCCGATCTGTGACTGCTTGGTCCAGATCTCCGAATCGTAAAGAGAACCTGTCGACTCCATGATTCCCGTCACGAACCATTTTCGCCCACCCACATCGAAGGTGTCTCCCACATCCAGACGCTTTCGGCTTTTTGCGGTTGCCAGCGCGTCAGGCGTGCGATCGGCCCCAAGATCTCGAGCAATGCCGTCCCCCAGAACGACTTCGATTGCGGTTTCGCCTTCTTTATTGATCTCACGCACTCCAGCATCCGTGAACCATTCTCCTCCAGCAACAAGTTTCATTCCGTGGACTGTCGCTGACATCTGCGGATCATCGACACCACGTACCTGCAGGAAACGGCGCGAAGGTCGACCTTTCGGAGCATCAAGGACTGGCTGCACGATGTTTAAATACGTTTCACGACTGACGAGTGCTTTTCCATCAACCTTCAGGACACCTTCCTGCGTTTCCAGATCGGTGGCATCGGCAAACCCGAGATTGCTGAACGTTTCATCCGTCGACCCCTCGGACAAGATCAAGATGTTACCTGGCTGACCTGTGGCGTCGGTCATGGCATACATCCCGTTCACAAATGCCAGCAGAAAAGTTTGCAGTCCTACGACCAGCGTGAATGCGCCTGCCGTCATCATCGTGGTGTTCCAGCGGGCACTCAGATTCAGCAGGTTATAGCTCAATGGAACCTTGCCGATCAGAATCAGGAACAGCAGCATCAGGGCCGTTCCTCCAAACACTCCCAGCAGGATTGGAGAATCTGTCGACAGGTGCCAAGGGGCGGCGGCGATTGGAAAAGAAAGTTGCATCGCTGATTTTCTGACAAGAGGACATTAACGAAAGCAATGGCAATGTCGATCGAATATCAACCGGAATTTCGCATCCGCCAGATCATGTGACTCGCGCAAACACATCTGAAACTTTGACGTGACGGGCGCTGCGTGCCGGACCATAACTTCCCGCCAGCGCTGTCAGTGCCCCCATCGCAGGCCCCCACCACAACGCGTCAGTGGGAACCGAGAATTTCGGGAAGAACGCGATTCGAAACGGAAGTCCGCCCATATACCCGTTGACGACACCGTAGGTCATCGCCGCACTTAAAAAGCCGAATGAAACTCCGATAATCAATGCTTCTGCCAAGACGATCATTTCAATTTGACCGGGCCGAAAGCCTAATACCTTCATGACGGCAAATTCCATCTGCCGCTCGCGAACACTGATGCTGATCGCGTTGGAAATCACCAGCGAAAGGACCAGCATGCAGGCGGGGGCCATCAATGTTCTCATTCCCCAGATGACATCGCGCCACGCTTCCAAAAAGCCACCAATCCCTGTTGACGAGGTTTCGATCTTGACCGACGGACTGGTAAACGACGGTGACGTAAGGATCTGTTCCGAGACCTTGTTGAACGCCTTGCGATTTTTCAGCCGCAGCCAGACCAGCCCCAGTGTCTTTTCGGCCATCGGGTGTGGCTTGTTGTTGTGAGTCCGTTGATAGGCGTCCAACTGGCGATTGAAGTAATCGCGGCTGATCACGGAACTATCGGCGTAGCGAGCAGGTTCTTTGGGAAAAGTACCGACGATCTCCAGTTCCAGATCCATGTCGCGATAGTTTCGCCCGAAGACAGTGATCCGGTCACCAACCCGCTTCTTCATCTTTTCAAGTCGTTCCTGCCCGACAATCACTCCGTTTGGAACATCCTTCATTTTCTGGATCGCGGCCAGCAATGGAGCGGCCTCTTCGTCCGACAGCATGTCGACTTCATCCAGCATCGTGCGAGCTTTTTCCGGTTCCATGATGAATGCGAAAAAGAGGTTTTCGAAACTTCGCTTGGCTGGGTTTTCTTCCGTCGAACCGACGAAAAATCCCCATGACATCGAATCTTCGGGACGGGCTGCATCGGGATCGTCCGGGTTCGCCCCGCCGTCACTTAGAGCCTTGGCGTATGAATAGGGCATCATGCTGGGAATCTGCCACTTCTCGGTGACGATCGCTTTCAGATTCGTCTGCTTCTCTGTTGTCGCTCGATCGAGTGCCGACAAGACGGTGAAGACGAGCGTCACCACCAGCACCATCATCATCGTCCCTAATCCGGTCAGGGTCGTTCGAATCAGATTGCGGCGGATGTTTTCGAAAATCAGAAACAAGAGTTTCATGGGAACGAATTCCAGGGGGGATAGTCAGGCTGAAATCTGGCGGTGCTCAGTCATTTGTCATGACACCGCCATCAGCGGGCATCGACCAGTTGTCCCTTGTCCAGATGAATTTCACGATCGGCACGAGCTGCGGCACGTGGATCGTGCGTGACGATAATGATGGTCTTCTTCAGTGACTTGCGCAATTCGCCGAGCAGATCGAGAATGTCATCCGCGGACTTGGCGTCGAGTGCCCCGGTCGGTTCGTCCGCCACCAGAAGCGCCGGATCTGTCACGATCGCGCGAGCAATACCAACGCGTTGCTGCTGCCCACCGGATAACTGTCCGGGGCGATGGTTGACGCGATCCGACAGACCGACGATGTCCAACGCTGTCATCACCTGCTTCTTTCGTTCAGCCGCAGACAACGGCAACAGCAGCAGCGGCAGTTCAACATTGCGATAGGCGGTCAGCACCGACAGCAGGTTGTAGAACTGGAAAACGAAACCGACGCTCCGCGTCCGCCAGGCGGCCAGTTGCGTCTCGGTCATCGACGAAACTCGTTCGCCCTGAACGATCACTTCGCCCGACGTCGGACGATCCAGCCCGGCAATCAGATTGAGGAGTGTCGTTTTTCCAGAGCCTGACGGCCCCATCAAACTGACAAATTCATTCTCTTGAACCTGCAGATTCAGACCGTTCAGCACGTCAACAGTCTCGATTCCTCGCTTGAATGACTTATGGACGTCGCGAACATCAACACAAACAGGGTTAGGCATCGAGAATTCCTGAACGATGAATTTTGTATTTGATCGACAGCTTGTCAGCAATCAGCAGGAGGGACGGGACCAGGCAAGAATTACTTCTCCCCGGAATCAGCCTCAGTCGGTTTTGACAGGTCTAATGCTTTGATCGGCGGATTTTCATTCACCTTGGCATCGGGTGCAGCTTCAGAATTGTAGAAGGTGACTATCGCACCCATTTCAGGCTTCAGGTAGACCCCTTCTTCGTCACTGGGAACAGTCAGTCGCACGCGGACCGGCAACGCCCCCTTGGCTCGATCGGCGATCGGCATCAGGCGCGAGACGACGCCATCATACACGCGTTTTGGAAATGCTTCTGCCCGCACTTTGCATTTCTGTCCTTTGAAGACTCGCGAGATGTCT
>CAIWEX010001219.1 GCA_903911795.1 uncultured Schlesneria sp. | reverse complement strand
CGCCCATAAGAACTCGGCAAACCGCCGAACAATGCGAACTGGAAATGCCTTAACGGACCAAGAATCATGAGTAATTCCATCGTGAATTTAGGCACTGGAACATGAACTTGAAATCCAACGTCCGGCACCTGTTACCGTCCGCGCACATACTGGGGCAACAACTTTCGGAGTATTCCACGAGACACACTTGAACTCTTCGGTCCATCTGCTGGCCTAGCCTCAGAGCCAAGCCAGCAGGTCGCCTTTCTACGCACACTAAGCTCGATTGCCTAGCTTGAGACACCGGCAGCGGAGAATGTGCCGCCCGTCAAGCTGCTCTTCGCTCGAACGACTTGGCCAGACCACCTATGTAGGGCCGGATGATGATCTGGTCGCGGTCGAGCTTCGGAACCTCTTCAGGAACGTCGCGGATCGGCGGCAAGTGCTCGTGCCCGTCGCGTTCCACTTCCGTGGGCGTATCACTCCCCAAAAACACTGACCGGCTTCGTCCCAATTGTAAGGTTGAAATCGGACTTAGGAGCCGTGGAAAGATCGTCTGACGACTGGGAGGTCTCGCAGTGTTGGATTTCACACGCCACTGTTCATTCAGCACGTTCGGCATACCCGACGCCGACTTCATTGAATATCGGACCTTCGCCTTCAGTTACGAGACGGGCAGGATGAGGTGTTGGCCAATTCAGGCTTCGCGAACGCTCCAATTGAGTTAATGTCAACTCAACTGATTTGTGACTTGGGTCGCTCCATCTTCAGTTGAGCTTGCATGACTGCCGCCGCTTCTACGATTGAGGGGCACCGATCGCCCACGAGTCTTGGGCACACGAGGCAGTCAGTTCGATTCCGACCATCCCGATCGCCGAGGGCGATTGCTTCTGTGGCATCGGTCATGGCCACAGCGTTGTGCCATGTCCTGTGGCCGCAGGACCAAGCTGCCTCGCGGCCGCTGGGTGGCGTAACGGAAGCACCTCGTTCTGATACGGCGGGAGCGACGGTTCAACTCCGTCCCGAGAGATTGAACAAGGAGAACGTCATGGAACAAGTCCTACCAAACAAACCTGCCCACGTCCTCATCCGGAGTCGTGGTGTAACGGCAGCACCGCGAGCTTTTACCTCGCCCGGCGGGGTTCAAATCCCTCCGGCCCTTGCGAACAACACGGGATCAAGGTGTTAGCTGCAGCACATTCGGTTCTTATCCATCGTCATAGAGCGAGGTCATCGGCCGTGGGAGTCTCACGGGCTATATGCCAGATTCGCACGATGTAGACTGTTCGTTCTTTGATTTGAAACAACAGTCGATAGACCCCGCGACGTTTGCCGAGCAGGAGTTCGCGAATCTCAAGTCCGAGCGCTGCGGACTCTTCCGCGACGGGACAACGCTCCGGGTTCGTTTCGAGCGTATTGAGACGGGCCATCAACGTGGACAGCCATTTGGTTCCTGCCGTCATCGCGTGTTGATCGGCAAACCAGCGCAGCACGTTGTCCGCGTCCCGTTCCGCCTTGTGCGTCAATCGGATTTGGTAACGCAAAATCATTGTTCCGCGAGGGAGATGCCGTATTTCTTGGCGAGGACACGCAGGGCGGCGCGGGCCGGTTTGGTTCGTCCCGCCTCGACATCCGCCAGTCCCTCTCGAATCGCCGCGATGGTCTCGGCCCGGTCTGATTGAGCCGCCCGTTCCGCGAGCCGCTGATAAGCCGCCGCGTCCTGAACGACAACTTCCGCTTTGCCGTTGACGGTCAACACCACCGGCTCGCCCGACCGATGCAGCCGCTTCAACATTGAGGCTGAGTCCCGCTTGAACGCCGTCAGCGATTCAATCCCATTTTCCAGATTCAGCATGGCTCTCCCTTTCGTCGCACACAATTCGATGCGAATTGAATGCTAAAGGAAACAGACATCCGGCGCAAGTGGCTTTTTGCCAGATGGACTGCCATCACCATTCAATTTCTTCGACGAGTGTTCCCTGCCCTTGAGTTTTCATCGCCGCCGGTTCATCGACTTCGTGAATCCACGTGACGCGGTGGCGGGCGATGCCTTGGAAAAGTCGGACGTTGGGGCGGGCTTCCGCATTGAGATTCCGGCCAGGCAGCGTGAAGGTCTGCGCGCCGACATGGAGCGCGACGCCGACCGCGGGATCGAACTCCGCCTTGTCGAGCCACGCGCTGCCGATCGCCAGAATGTTGCCGTACTTCTTGCGAAGCTCCAGCATCACGGCTCGGCCGCCGATGAAACCAAGTTCCCGATACTGACTCAGATCCTTGACAAGTGACATATCCGGGAACATCAAGTCATTGACAAATAACCAGCCCATGTGGCTATAAGGGAACCCATTGACGACCGGCGAGTGCGGATCGCTGGCGGCATCGGAATGGCGGTGGTGCAGGCGATGATGAACGGCCCACCAGAGCGGACTTTTTTGAAGGGCCGTGCAGCCAACGACGGCCAGCGCGAACTGGACAGGCCGCGAGGTCTTGAATGAACGATGCGTGAAGTCGATGAACGAGATCGCGAACAGGGCGAGGTGGACGGCAATCATCGGCTACAGCGAAAAGGCGATCCGCACAATGCGATAATACGACTGGATGCCGCTCCTGCATGGAGCCGCAACAGTTGAAGTTGTCTCCATATTTGACGACCGGAGAGAGCGAATGTGCGAATGAAACGGAACTGGATGAAAAGTAGCCGATTATGGAACTCGGTCAACCTCGTCCGGAGAGACCCTGACTTCGATGCTGTCCGCACTGACCCATTGGGGGCCGACTTTGGGATTGGCGAGACAGGGCAGCATGTCGAACAGCGCACTCAGCACATTTGAGAACACCGGGCAGGGTTCACGCGAGGTCGAAATTGTATAAGGCGTGGCCGGGGGGAGATGATAATAGGGGATCTTCGCATAACGATGGTGAGTTCCATGGTAATCATTGTACATCAACGATTTTGAAATCATTTTCATCGACCAGTGCCTACCGACAACGGTCCGAGTCAGACCCAGAACAGTCCGTCCATGCAACCCCAAGTGCTGTGTGAATTTGTTCAGAGTGTTCAGCATGCCGTTGAGAATCATCGGCACGACTGCCACGACCAGAAACAACTCCCAAAAGCCAAAGCGATGAATGACAGCAATGTTCAGCCCCCACGTGAGACCCAGCATCAGATAGCCCCGCAGAATTCCCCGGCGTTCCTGCGGAGAGAGTCGGCTGATGACGACTGCCCGCAGAAAAAGCAGGGGCAAGTAGATGACTCCAAACCCGATTTCAAGAATGCCCGCCGCAACGCGCCCCGCCCGTGATATCCCGGGAGCGGTGTACGGCCATAATTCCGGGTCACGCTCTGTGCCCAAATCAGTGTGATGGCGGGAATGCACATAGCGGAAGACGCTCAGCGGAACCAGCCCCATCGAACCCAGCGTATGGCCGACCAGCTCATTCAGCCAGGGAACGGGGTGAAGTCTTCCGTGACTGGCGTCATGGAATACCAGTGAAAACTCAAACATCAGATACCCGATGAGGGGCCAGCACGAAATCAGCAGAAGATAGTTGCTGGTGTTCCACGCATAGATGGCCGTCAGGCTCACGACGATCAAGGCCGCCATGATCGGCCACATAATATGGCCCGGCCAGCGTTCGAAGGTATGCAGCCTCGCGATGTCCTCGCGTGAGGTTGCATGTGCAGTGACTTCAACCTGGCCGATTCTCATCTGTTTCCTCAGTTCACCTGAACGCAATGACTTTTCTAATTCCGGCACACGGATCTCTAACCGGGACGATTGTATCCCCAGCGCGATAACGCAAACCCCCACTCGCGTTCCACTCGCCGCAGCGAGTCCTCATCGAAGTGATACGTGTTCTTCCGGTAATTCGCATGGCCTTCCAGATAACTGAGGAGTCCGGGCGACGCGTTATCATAACCGGTCAGTTCAAGAACGCTGTAAATTCGCTGCATCTCTGCCAGCGGGTTCGTTTCGAGATCCTCGAACCGGACGTGGACGAGACGGTTTTCCGGAATGGACGGCGCGTCCTCAAAAAATCGCCCCAGCATTCGCTGGTAGAAATAGACGAGGTTCTCCTCCAACTGTCCGTCGTCGTGCTGTTGAAGCGTGCCGGCCGCGATCAGCGACTTCCACATCTTAAGATTGGACTGATACACGACGTGGGGGTTGCGGTAAATATGGACGAATCTAGCATCGGGAAACATCTCACGCAATAGGCTGAGGCGAGCCATGTGTGGCGGGCACTTCAGGCACAACCGTCTGTTCCCTTCGTCGATGCTGACACGCCTCAACATCCAGTCGAAGGTCTGCTTCCAGGAACGGACATCTGTCGGCGAGGCGGCGTCGAACATCACCCACCGATCGAAGATCTCGCGCATTCGGCGGGGGAACCAGAAACCGTGCATCATGGACATTGATGCAATGCGAGACATGGCAAACTCGTCTTCCTGCGGACGATCCAAGCCAAATTCAACGTCGTCCATCGGGCGCCGCGAAGGGAGGTGCGGCCCCAGCAGCATCCGGATCAATCGGCGCGTACCGAGAAAGCTGCGTGCGGCCAAGCAGTGAAT
>CAIWEX010001218.1 GCA_903911795.1 uncultured Schlesneria sp. | reverse complement strand
ATCAGCCGGAACGCGCTAACGTCCGGTTTGAACTTAGAGCAGCGTGTCGCCGCTAATGGACCTCACTGAAGACTCGCCCCCAGGGAAACCCCAATGTTCGATCGACTGACATCAGGCACCGTCACACGTCGAGTCGCAACTCCTGCGGAATTAGCCGCGTTATCGGAAGAATTGATGCGGGAAATCGAAATGCAGGTTCCCGCGCGAACCGTCGGACCACTTGGTTTCCTGATCTCCAGTAATGGCGGTCCGTCGCTCGTCTTGCGGAAGGAAACGTTGACCATCGGCAGGTCAGAAACCTGCGATCTGCCGCTGACAGACCGCCGAGTTTCCACGCGCCATTGCCTGCTGGAGTTCATCAACGATTTCTGGTGGATTACGGACCTGGATAGCTTGAACGGAACAACGGTCAATGGCCGCCGCTGCCACCGTACTTACGTTCCGCCATCGGCCATCATTGGAGTGGGGAAGTCACGCTTTCGTCTCGAATACAAGCCGACAGGAGCACCTCCAGCACCCGAGGACGATGTCAGCGGCTTGCCTTCCGTTCGCGATCTTTCAGAGCTGGCTCGACTCGGCAATACGAGTTATGACGAACCTGTTGAAGTCTATTCGTCCCGAACGACGCTGGACATTGATGCGGACTGAGCCGAACTCGCGAGAGTCAGAGCTCCGTAAGATAGTCGTGGTTCGCTCCGCGAACCTACGCTTCTTCGTTGACAAGACTTATGGTGCCGAGGCGAATATTTGAGTTGGAATATGCAAATGCAGCGTTGGTTCGCGGAGCGAACCACGACTATCAGGTGGCGGGACGCACCGGCACTGCGGAAGCCCCAGAAGTCTTTGAACCTCACCAATCTGTTCTTCGGCCGTGATAGAATGGTTTGCTGACAGCTCAGTCGGTCGACGCGTCCATTACAATCGTCAATCTCGGCATCTGGCAATCACCGTCCTGCCGGTTTTCGGATTTCACCGTGACAGCAGCGATGGCGAGACCCTAGTCTTATGTTGTCGACTGGCAACACGTGGTATTCCCTCAACGGAATGTCTGCTGTTGCCCGGATGATTCATTTCAGTCGTCAGGCTGACGGGACTCTGATCAGAAGCAGCAGGTGGATCGATGAGTGGTACTGTGATCGAAGAACCAATGGCGGAAGCTGTTTCCGAGGAACCGCCGTTCAGCGGACCCGATATTTCCAAGCTCCAGGATCACACTCCGGCTGCGGTCCGAGCCCCTCGCGTGCTGGCGGGCCTCGTCTTTGCCGTGGGAATCATCTATCTCGTCTTCTGTATGCGTCCTTTATGGCATACCGATGTCTGGGGGCACCTCGCCTATGGACGACTGATCTGCGAAGGGAAATCACTTCCTGCGACCGAACCCTTGATGCCGCTCGCCACAGGGATGGCGTTTGTCGATACCGCGTGGCTGAGTCAGGTGATCGGCTACTTGACCATGCAGACCATCGGAATTGCCGGGTTACAGGGTCTGTTCGCGCTGGCGAGTGCCACATGTGTGGCCTTGCTGGCCACACGTACTTATCAAAAAACGCGTAACGGTTGGTTCTGTCTGCTGGCTATGGTCGGATTCCTCGCTGTCGCTGCAGAGTCACTTACCATCATTCGTCCGCAAGTCGCCGGAATCGCCTGCTTTGTCATGCTGTTGTTCCGACTGACGTCACCTCGACTGCATCGATCAGACTGGATTCTGATCCCCGTTCTGTTTGCTTTGTGGGCCAATCTGCATGGTTCGTTCCTGACAGGGTTGTTCCTGTTAGGAAGCTTTGTGGCCGGGCGAGCGATTGACGTTGGATTCCGGACCGGTTCGTGGCAGGCGATCATTCGCGATCACCGCCTGCGTCGGAATTTCTTGCTGCTGGAACTGGCCGCAGCAGCGGTGCTGGTCAATCCCTACGGGATCGGCGTTTATGGAGCCGCACTGCAGATCGCCGCGAACCCCAACCTTAGCGACCTGACGGAATGGCATCCTCAGGTTTTGCGCGAGGTGACAGGTATCCTGTTTGGCGCCGTGATTGTTGCTCTGGCAGTTCTGTACCGATGGACACCACGCCGCGTTCGAGCCTGGGAAGTGATCTCGCTGGTCGTGCTGGGATGGTCCACCTTCAACAGCAGCCGAATGATTGTCTGGTGGGCTCCTGTCGCAGCTCTGCTGCTGGCCGTCCATGGCCACGCATCGTGGCGACGCTGGCGACGCCTGCCGTTGATTCCAGAGGCACCGGCCCGTGCGGGAAAATGGACCGTGGTGGCAGTCGGCCTGATCTGGATCTTCTTTGCGTACAGTCCGCTGGGGATTCGCGTCATCCATGGAAAATCTCCCAAGCTGGAACGATCGGTATCGAGTGACACACCACTCGCTGCCGCCAAATACCTCAGGGAAAAGCCCCCCGTGGGTCAGGTCTTCAACACCTTCGAATGGGGTGATTATCTGCAGTGGGCTGGACCTGCTGGAATGAAGATCTTCGTCAATTCGCACGCACATCTGGTCCCGCGCGAAGTCTGGCAGGCGTACATGCAGATCAGTGATCTTCAGTCGGGATGGGAAGAAGCGATCGACCGTTACGGGATTAACACGATTGTGATTGATCGCGAACATCGCGAGCCATTGATCAAGAAACTGAAAGAGATCGACAAGTGGAAACTCGATTTTGAACAGGATGGTCAGGTCGTCTTCATCCGCAAGAAACCGATTTGACAATTCTGATCGTCCAAATCCTTTTTCCAGGCCCGTCCCGTTGAATTTGAGCGGCAAGTGAGAGTGGTTCATGAAATCTCCGCGAATTGCGAAAGAACAGTTTCTGCTCGTGCAATTGATCGTCGTCATGGCGATTGTCGGTTCTTTCGCGGCCGGATCCGTCGAGAACCGTCAGATCCTGCTCAGTGAAGCAGGGGGGCCACGGTTTGCTCCTGTGGTCAATGTTCCTCGAGAAACACCGCTGGTGATTGAACCCCTCTACGACGATCCCGAAGTCGTCAGCGACGCAGAACTGGCGGCAGTTCTCGCCAAGATTCAGCCTCGCTTTCCGCTGAAGAAGTTGAAGCCAAACTATGTCGAGCATGCGCTGCGAACGTGGTGGCTGCACGCCAAATTTGCTGACCCCAAAGTGATGTCGGGTGAAGCACTGAAGGAGTTCCTGACCGATCACGGTCGCTACCTTGCATCGTGGGGAGACGACTTTGCGCCGCTGCTGCAGGACGAATCAGGCGGTGTGTCGATCCGCTGGGGTAAAGAAGAAGGGGCCTCGGTCCATCATGACCATTGGCTCGCCTGCCTGACCGAAGCGGGTGTCCGGTTGCACGAACCGGTGTTTACCCCTAACAGTCGAACGCACGACATTAATGATGTCCTGCAGGAATCGCTGCGGGATTTCAAACTGGATGAAACAGAAGTCGAATGGTCCGCGATGGCCTTCGGCCTGTGGATCGCTCCCCAGAAGACTTGGACAACTCGGCAGGGGCGGACGCTGTCGTTTGATCAACTGGCCGAGCGACTGATGCGAGGTCACAAGCGATTCGGTGTCTGCAGCGGGACTCATCGGTTGTACTCCCTGATCGTCCTGATGCGACTGGACGACGATCACGACATTCTTTCTGATGAAACTCGTGAACGAATCATGGATCATATGCGATCGGTGCGAGACCTGATTGCGGTCTGTCAGTTCGAGGATGGTCACTGGGCATCAAACTGGTCGGAAGGTGCAGACTCGCTATCGAAACCAATCGAGGATGAACTCTACAAGCAAGTGATTGCGACGGGACATCATCTGGAGTGGATGGCCATCGCCCCCCAGGAATTGCACGTTTCGCGAGATCAGATTCTGAAGGCCGCAGACTGGGTGATCAAAACGACGACCGAGCAAACAGACAGCGACATCGCCACTCGCTACACATTCTTCAGCCATGTCGGCAACGCCCTGGCCCTTTGGCGCAAGACCCATCCGGCAGATTTCTGGATGAAGTGGCAGGCCGATCATCCTGAAGCGGCAAAGCCCATCGAAGCACCGAAGGCTGATGCGGTCAAAGCGGAGGTTGTTCCAGAATCGAAAGCTGTCGCTCCGGAATCGAAATAAGGACCGAGCAGCAAAGCCTGTCTTTCTTGGGCTGAAAGCCCACAAGCACAAAGCACAGGGCTTTCAGCCCTGAGTGAACGATTTTCATCCGGAACGCGACCTGTAAGGTCGCAAGGAATCGTTCAATCGGAAAGTGTACTCGCTCCGGATGCCGACTGCGTCAAAGACTCGAGGAACACTGATCTCCGCTGATTTCCACTGATCAGACAGAGAAAGAAGCGGCGTTCACAGAATACGGGTTCGAAACATACAGATTCGAAATCTTCTGGTGCGTTCGTTTCCTTTGTTCTGGATCAGCGTGAATCAGCGGAGATCAGCGGTTCAATTCTTTTCCTTCCTCAAAAAATCTTTTCAATGTTCTCGTCCGTCACCGTAGTAGCGGTCGATCGCGTCACTAATTGCCTTACGCGGAGCGACAACGGGATCGATTTCCAAGCCTGTCATGCGTCGAAGAGATTCGATCGCCTGCAGATCGAACGGGTTGCCCATGGCAATCCGAAGTCGTTCGTCAACAATGAAAACAGGGATCAAGGAATTCCCGCGCGCGAACGATTCGGGGACTAAGGCGATGACGTACGCTGGGATATCGATTGTCGCAAGATCGAAATTTTCGAAGCCGAACTGCGTTTCATGTAACTGACTGATTTCAGCAGACGAAATGTATCCGAGTTGAACCAGTGCCTCATCAAGTGATACTCCACGCCGACGAGCGAGATCTTCGGCCTCATGCAACTGCTTCTTGTTCATGAATCAATCCGTGCACACAACTTGTATCATCCCAGATGACGCATATCGTGCAACAGGT
>CAIWEX010001217.1 GCA_903911795.1 uncultured Schlesneria sp. | reverse complement strand
GTTGCGTCTTCGTCGGTACATTCTTGGCCGCATTTGCACAGGAACCACACAAACGCCCCAAAGAACCCGAGACTGAGCAGTTTCCGCTGAAAACACTCTCAGTAAAGCCATTCCGGGATGAATTTCGTGTCAGCGTACTCATCGGTACGAACAACCTCAATCCGCAACTTGTCGCATTCGTATTCACGAGTAGCGTGCGCTCGTATATCGGAGGGGGATCGCTTAAGGTGATCGTCCCGGAGGAAAACGGTGGACCGGTCACTGTCACGATCCCGCCACTACCTTCATCGGGACGTGCTTGCACGATCGTAAAATGCAGTGAGCCGTTTGGAAAATGGATCAAAAATACGGAAGCTTTGTCTGGCGAAATCACTTCTCTGGCGATGAAGTTGTAATAAGATTGCGTGGGAAATCTAGAACGATCCCGCGAATCCGGTCTACATTGCAGCGTCTGATCCTTGGTGCGACATCATTGCGGATTCGTGATTGCCGATACCAGCCGTTTTCCAATCGCGGCAAACTGACTCAGTACCTTTTGCAATTTGTGCTGGTCGTAGTCTCGATGGAGTGATCGGACGAGTGACACGGCTCGGGCTTCGTCCAGTTCTGTGATGATCATCGGCAACAGCCATTCCTCGATGCCGAAGACATGGCCTCGATCTTTGTCCGTGCAGACGGGGACAGCAGCCAGCAGGATGTCTCCGGTCGCTTTTCGGGCATAGTCCATGGCCTCGCGAATGGACTCTTCCTTCAATCGTGAAGGTTGTTCCCAATCGTAGGGGGGGGACCATTCCATCACAGGACGCAGGCCGTCTATCTTTGAAATCACGCCGATCATCGGTGGTGGCTTCAAGCGGTGCTGGTCTCGGAAGAAGCTGGCTAGTTCTTCCAGCATCCTGGCATCGGCCTGTTTTGCGGGGGAGGTCGCTGCCATCACCAGCAGGATCAGATCGGCCTGACGGACGGCTTCTCGAGTTTCCTGGATCTGTTCAGCAGTTGCCCCCGCATCGCTGTAGCCGGGGGTATCGAGCAGGATCAATTTGTCAGACGACTCTTCCAGCCTCAGCTCGTAGCGGTCGACGGCGCGAGTCAAGGGCAACACGTCGACGGCCGCCTGCCGACTTCCCAGCAGGCAGTTCACGAGACTCGATTTTCCAGCTTTGACTTGTCCAATGACCGCAATAGTGACGGTCACAGGAGCCGTATCTGCCACATCTGTCGGCGAACCGGGCTGCGGTTTGCCTCCCGCTTCCAATTGCCGCATCGCGCGACGATACTCACGTGCTCCGCCTCGCAGTCGCCCACTGTTCAGTTCCAGCAGATAGAACCCGACTTGTCGCATATATAGCGTGAAAAAGGTTCCCAGCAGGCCTGCTTGAATCTGCTTCGAAACGGGATCGACGACCACTTTCGACAAGGCGTAGCGACCGACCGTGGCCCCCAGAGGATTTGTTAACAGCGACGCCGCCCAGCCGACGTTGGTCGCCATTTTCCACCAGCCGGGGGCATTGGCCAGCAATCGCCATTGCTGAACGGTGATCAGATGACTGCCAGGAACATACAGTTGAAACCACTGCTCCAGATCTTCTGCCACCAGCTGAGCCACTGTCAGGATTTCAACCACGGACAATTTATCCAACGGATCATTGGCTTTGGGGTAATAGTGTTTGGCCAGCTTGTTGGCCAGATCCAGCGTTCGGTCACGAAAGAACTTGATGTCCGTCAGATCTTGAGGTGTGACACCGTCCAGGCGACGTTCCTCAACTTCGATAATTGCTCGGGCCACGTGATCGTGAGGGGTCCAGTGGTCGCGTGATCCGATTTCCGGCAGTGGAATTGAGATCCGTTTCATTCGCTGCAGTACGAACCAGGCGAGTGTCCAGCAGGCGGGAAGTGACCATGACAGCCAGAAGAGGTGGCCCTGAGTCCACAGCGCCCAGGCACCGACGCCGCCAAACAGCACCAGTGGCAGCAGAATCAGCACCAGAAAGGTGATGAGTTGCCACGATGATGTTCCTCGATTGGGCGACGGTTTCACGGGTTCTGGTCCTGAGTTCGATGCGTTGTCGTTGGGGTTGGTAATATTGGGTCGACTGGGTTGAAACGTCTTCGCAAAACTCCGGGGCTTCCTTCGCAAAGCCTCAGTCCAGCCCCGGCCACCCTGCCAAATGGGCATTTCAATCATCGCACTTCCCACTTCGCTCGAAGAGGAGACCTTCGGTCGGGGGTTTCGGCGGGGTCGGGAGACCCGCGCCGAGCACGAACACGCGTAAGGAAACTTCGTCGAACGCCGACCGTGATTTTCTACTTGCTGCGACGATTCCGCCAGACTGCGACTGCTTCCTCCAGTTGTTCGCTCCAGACTTTGTTCAGATCCTCGGGTAACGGAGCGTGACCGTTTCGGATCTCACCAAAATACCAGCAACAGGCTTTTCCCAGCGAAAACGTGTAAGCGAACGCCATCGCGGCGTTGGCCGTTTGACCGACGAAGGGGATAAATTTGAGTGGTGCCTTCACAGCAAATCGGAGCGCCACCTGTCCGGCTGCGGCTCCGGCCATTTTCAGCAGGATATCGGCACTCATTTTCTGGTCGTACATCTCGGCCAGGACGTAAATCAGCCGCGATTGTATTCCCATGACAGCGGGGATATCGACCAGGGGTAACGGAGTGGCCGCGGCGGTGGCAGCCATACTGCTGTAAGCAATAATCGTTGGCATCGCCTGCCGTGCTGTCAGATCCCTGAGCGCCTTCCTGACGTCGTCCAGATGCAGAATCGCCTGACGACAGGCCGCTGGCAACATCTCGATCAATGTCTCTTCCAGTCGCTTGCCGCCGTAGTCGGGAATCTCGAATCCGTCTTCCGGCTGAGTCAGGTCGATCGGGACAATCCGGTCGACGAGTCCGGCAAACCGCCGTTCCTGCTCAGCAAGCGAGCGACTCAACTCAGGTAGAGTCGTTTGTACTGATGGTCGCAGTGACACTTCATCAAGGTTGGTTGCCTCGGCGGAAGGTTCAAACGGATCGGGGACAGGATGTTGCTGGAACGGGTATGCCTCATGCAGGCATGTCAGTGCCAGGATGACCGGCCGTTTGGGACGAGCGGCCCGGATCGTTCGCAGCGGTGTAATGATATCTTCCAGGGCATGGTCCATCACACGGGCGACCACTACGACAACATGCGTCGATGCATCAAACTGCTTGAGATCGTCACCCGGATCGTATCCCGCTTCCCCCAAGCCTCGCGTATCCAGAAAACGAATGATCGGTTGTTCACTGTCTGGAAAATCGTATTGCGAGGAATTGGTGGTCTGGGGGCGGAATCCGTTTCCAATTTCCGCCTGAGTCGCACCCGTCAGGTAGCGGACGATGGACGACTTGCCACTCCCGGTCTTGCCAAACAGCCATAAGACTGGGACGGGGGTCTGCTTGAGCAAGTCGCGCCGCTGCTGCTCGAACTGCTCATTGCTGAGCGATCCAAAACCCAACCACGACTTCAGGCGATCCAGCATGTTCGTCCTTCGAGCAACTCCCCTGCTCAAGCATCCGCATTCTCAACAGGATCTACGGTCGATTCGCAGTGAACAGGCGTGGCGAGCCTCCTGTTTGAGGCACCCGGAATTCGAAGTGCTGTCCGACTGGCAGCGTATAGACTTCTTCGCCCTTGTCCGTTTTCCGGCGATAGGTCAGCGGATACGGAATCGCGAATTCGTGGGATTCTCCCGGTGCCAGCTTGAACGGTTCGCCAAAGGCACCGAGCGGGGCCTTGGTTTCGTAGGTGAATTCCTCTTTGCTGAGGTTTGTCAACTTGATCCGAGCCAGGTGATACGTGACTTCTACCAACGGCGAATTCCAACGAATGTCGTGCATCCGCAGCTTCGACGTTCCAATCGCCAGGTCAGGGATTTCCATGGATGCGACGGTCTTTCCCTTGCTGAATGTCTGCCAGGCCTGCTTGAACTTGTCGGCATAAGCATCGGCATTCAAGGTCTTGTCCTTGGCCGCATATCCTTCCGCAAATCGAGCGGTTCCCTGGACACTTGTCACCGGAAGCCAGTCGAGGCTGACAACTCGCTGATCATGCGATGGCTTTTGCAGGTTCGCCCGAACCTGTTCTGCGACGTTCAACTCGTAAACGGCACAGGGCTTCCATTCTTTCTGAGACGGGTCAGTCTTCACTGACACGGAAATCTGGACCCCTTTCACACGGAATTCAAACGGGCGATTGTCCTTGTCGGTTGATGGCAGAGTGGCATCGCCCGCTTCCAGTGCCTGGATGACCTTGAGCGACGAGCGGACCTGCAGTTTGTCACCGTATTGTTTCAGATCGGGAATCAGTTCCTGCAATGTCGTGCGTTCCGCCAGTTGGGCGAACATCGGTTCGGGAATGTCGAGCAGATCGAGTTTCAACTGGTCGGCATCAACGGCCATCTGAGTCAACGGTGTCAGCACCTGAGGTGCCACCATCGCGTGAAGTTCTTTGTCGGTTGGCAATCGATCGATGGTCGCACCGGCTCCAGCCACGATCTTGAGCGGCTTGGCAGGTCCATACGGGTCCATGCTGGCGGCGGTGATCCCCACCGTCATCGAAATACCATTTTCATCGGTCGAAATCGCTTCCGGCCAGATTCGCAGACGTGGTGGATAGATCGGCAGCGGCCAGAGCTTGGAGAGCGTAGCTCCTGACTGCGAAACGGGCGACCCCGTATCGGGCAGTACCAGTTTCTTTTCCACTTCCTTGATCACACCTGGAACCACTGCCAGGACTTCGTTTTCAATACGTCCTTTGGCACCATACAACCCACCGGTCAGGCCACTGACCACCGCTTCTTCGGTCATGCCAAAGCCCTGAACCGAAACTCCAGCCGGTTGCGTCACGTACCAGTTATCGTTGGGGATCTGGAACGAAGACCCAACCAGCTTCAGACGAATCTGGCGATCAACGATGTAGGGAGAAAGTTCCACGTTCAACCAGACAGGATAGCGATGTCCAATGACGATATTGATCGGACCGGCTTGAGCCGAATGGCGTGCTCCTGAGATCGAAGTTCCTGCAATGTTCAGTGTCACATTGCGAATTCCCAGTTGCACCAGAATCTTGTCTTTGCCAACACCCTTGGTGGCAACGCGTTCCAGTTGGCCGGAATACGACAGCCCCGAAAACCGGATGCTGAACGATCGTCCTTCGGCGACAGTGCTGTCGAACATGTCGTTCAGTCGCCCGGTCAACATATCCTTGGGAACGGTTTCTGGAATCGCATAGGAGAGAGCAGCGAGTGCATCATTTCCGAGGCGAATCCCGACGGCTTGCGGGATTTCGACTGCTGGAATAAACGGAATCGTCACTGGTGGAACCGGCTTGACGAGTTTGGTCCCCAGTTCGGTTGGAGTCTTGCGAGGCTCAAGCATCCATTGGATCAGCGTGTCGTTCCCATAGGTTTCGTCACACAGGTAGTGGCCAACCGTCGGGAATTCTGTATACGTTCCCGTTCCCCCGGCCGCCTTTAGTGCTTCGATCATCTTGCGGTTTTCCTGGGGCTTGACGAGTGAATCGAGCGCACCATGGAATGCCCAGACGGGAACGTCCTTCAGCGCGGCCACCTTGCTGGGATCGCCACCACCTGCCAGTGAAACCACCGCTGACCAGCGATTCGGTTCCGCCATGGCCAGGCTCCACGTCCCATAGCCCCCCATCGACCAACCTGTCAGAACGATCCGTTTGGGGTCGATATTGTATTTCTTTTGTGCTTCGTCGAGTGCCTGCAGGGCTCGACGAGCATCCGGGCTCCCCGTTTGCCACGCTTCCAGAATGCGAGCTTCCGACGATTCACACTGGGGAATCACGACCACGAATGGAAAATTCTTGCGGGGATGAATGTACGGAGCCAGTCCGGCCGTCATTGTCACTCGGTTGTCTTTACCCCGTTCGCCTGCCCCGTGCAGGAACAAAATCCCGGGCATCGGAGTGTCTGGACGCCAGCCTGCCGGTACGTAGACGACGTACTTGTGTTCGCCGGTTTCGTCCTGAAGCGTCTGGTCGACGAATTTACCGGTCGCCTCCTGAGCAAGCAGCGGCTGCATTGCTCCAAGGACGAACAGGCACGCGGCAAACAGCTTACGGTAGCTGAAGTTGTGAAAAGTCACGATGCTATCTCCAAAAACGCGAGTCGATCGCGCACGTTGAGCGGATGGCCAACTTCGGCAGATTCTGCCGTCATCTTTCGTCGGCAATCTCTTCAAGTCAACCACATGGGTAATTCACAAAAACCATTACTGATCCATAAGGTCTGCTGGAAATATCGATTACGCTTGCGGTGACGGCAGGGGGCAGAGCATCGTATGATACGGTTCCGCAGACTTCGTGCGGGATTCTGGTCTCGGAATGAGTGAGAATTCTGGAAGTAGTCATAACTTACGCCGAGTCATCTGAACCGGTGTCAGGTGATTCGACGTGTGTTTTCAAAGGAAGACTGGCTGGCATGGCTGCTGAAACTCGTCTTTTCAATCGCGAACTCAGTTGGCTGGAATTCAATCAGCGAGTTCTGGATGAAGCCCAGACCCCTTCGATCCCCTTGCTGGAGCGATTGAAGTTTCTCGCGATCACAGCATCGAACCTTGATGAGTTCACGATGGTACGCGTCGGTAGCCTGCAACTGGTCCAGGCGCAGGGGGACACGCGCACTGATCCCGCCGGCTTAACCGCGTCCGACCAATTGCTGGCGATTGGCGAGCGGATGCGCGGGTTCACTGCTGAACAGTACCGTTGCTACTTAACGGAACTCGAGCCCGCGCTGTCGCAGGCAGGCCTGAGACGTGTTCGGCCAAACGAGTTGAATGACCGTCAGTCACAGCACATTCAAACTCTCTTCGAGCAAGAGATTTTTCCGGTACTGACTCCACTGGCAATTTCACTCGCACGCGTCGCCGACGAAGCTCAGCGTCCATCTCGCAAGAAGACAACCAAAAAGAAGACCGTCCCCGCTCAGTCCCCAGGGATCGCCGACCGGCCGGTTTTCTTTCCCGATGCCGATGTCCCGTCATTCCCGTTGTTGATCAATCAATCGCTTAATCTGTGTGTTCGATTGGCACCCGCAGCCGGATCAGATCTCCCCCGGTTCGCCATTGTTCCGTTCGGACGAAATCGCCAGCGATTTATCACGCTGCCGTCTGAAAGCGGATTCAGTTTCATTCTGCTCGAAGAAGTGGTCGCACGGTTCCTTGCCGATCTGTTTCCGGGTGAAACGGTTGAAGAGTGCGTCCCCTTTCGAATTACTCGCAACGCCGATATGGAGCTTCAGGAGGATCAGGCATTCGACCTGTTGTCCGAGATGCAGGAAATCGTCAACGCACGGCGACAAAGTGCCTGTGTGCGACTGGAAGTCGCAGATCATGCAAGTGCGACCGTTCGCGAATTTCTGCAGACGGCCGTTGATGTTGCCGACGAATGGGTCTTTCCAAGCCCCGGTCCACTCGATCTGTCGGCATTCTTCCGCCTGACAGATTCTCAGGGTTTCGATGCGTTACGCTACGAAGCCTGGCCAGCAACCCCCTCGCCACGGATCGATCCAGCCGAAAGCATTTTTGTTTCGATCGCCAAGCAGGACATCCTGCTCAATCATCCGTACGAGAGTTTTGATCCCGTCGTGCGGCTGATCGAAACAGCGGCCGACGATCCCGATGTCCTCGCTATCAAGCAGACGCTTTATCGCACCAGTGCCAAGAGTCCGATTATCGCGGCTTTGAAGCGTGCCGCTCAAAAGGGAAAATACGTTACTGCAATCGTCGAGCTGAAAGCGAGATTCGATGAACAGCGCAACATTGAATGGGCTCGCGATTTGGAACGCGCCGATGTGCAGGTGATATACGGCGTCAAGGGCCTGAAGACTCACGCCAAGGTTTGCCTGGTTGTTCGGCGCGAGCCGCAGGGGATTCAGCGCTACGTTCACTTTGGGACGGGCAACTACAACGAAATCACCTCGCGCATTTACAGCGATGTGTCGCTGATGACCTGCAACGAGGATCTGGGTGCTGATGCGACAGCGTTCTTCAATACGGTCACCGGGTATTCACAGCCACAGCGGTTCCGTCAGCTTGAAATGGCCCCGATCGGCCTGCGCGACAAACTGCTGGAAATGATCGAAGCTGAAACCGATCGCAAGCGACACGGCCAGAAGGCTCAGATTCAGGCGAAGTTCAATGCCCTGGTCGATGAACAGATGATCGAGGCACTCTATGCGGCATCACAAGTTGGAGTGAAAATCCGGCTGAATATCCGCGGCACGTGCTGCCTGCGTCCGGGCGTTCCCGGCCTGTCTGAAAATATCACGGTGACCAGCGTCATCGACCGGTTTCTGGAACACAGTCGAATCCTGTACTTCTATCATGGGGGTGACGAACGTCTGTTTATCTCCAGTGCCGACTGGATGCCACGGAATCTGGACCGCCGAGTCGAGTTGCTGGTTCCTGTCGAAGATCCCGCAGCCCGAGCAAAACTGATGACCATCCTGAAAACGAGTTTCCAGGACAACGTCAAATCGCGTCGTCTTCTGCCCGATGGCCGGTATGAACCCGTGAAGCCAACTTCCAGTGGCAAGATTCTTCGCAGCCAGGAAGAACTCTATAGACGTGCCGTGCAGGAAATCGAAGAAGCAGAACGCGCCCGGCTCTCGATGTTTGAACCCCATCGACGACCCGGTTCCGACGAGTAGAACAATCCATGAAGACTATTTTGTTACTGCGGCACGCCAAATCGAGTTGGGAAGACACGGCGTTGCCTGATCATGATCGTCCGCTCAAGCCGCGCGGAGTCAAAGCGGCTCGACGAATCGGACGTTTGTTACGCGAGCAGAACCTGATCCCGGAACGGATCCTCTGTTCCACAGCAACGCGCGCCACTGAAACTTTGCGCCTGGTCGAAGAAGAATCGCAGCAGCATGCTGCGACCGAGTTCATCGCAGCCCTGTACCACTGCCAGCCCGGAGAATTCATCACGGCGCTGCATGGTGTTGAAGCCGCCGTCAACAGCGTGATGATTGTCGGTCACAATCCCGGTATGGAAGAGTGGCTGCAGAAGCTGATTGGAAAACCAGAAACCATGCCGACGGGGTGCCTGGTTCAGATGTCTCTGCCGTTAGACGATTGGTCTCAAGTGACAGAAAGCACTCGCGGAGAGCTGATCAATATTTGGCGACCGCGTGAGCTGAAGGACTGAGCGCCAGATCCATCAGTAGAGTACACTAGCCTAAGGGTAGGCCGGTAGCAAAGTGCCAACCAGACGTTGATTGCACAGCACCCATCAGCCGGAACGCGCTAGCGTCCGGTTCCGAATCCCAACGTGTTATGGACATGCCCGGAAACCGGACGCTAGCTAGCGCGTTCCGGCTGATGGTCAAACATTTATCATGCGTTCACACGCCGCAGCGCTTGCGTGTGTGATCGTTACGGCACAGGCCTCGGCATCAGTAGTAGCGTTGTTTTCCGTCACTTCCGATGCAGACGCGGATAGCACCAGATCCCAGCATCACCGAGAGGGTTGCCAAGGTCGTTGATTTTCAGCTCAATCGTCCTGGTGCCCGGGGGCAGCTTGGCGTCAATTGAAATGATTCCGGCCTCGGTGCTTTCATAGACTCGCTTGGCATCGGCCCAGACCTCGAATTTCACGGAATGGCTGAAGACGTTGTAACCGATTGCGGTAAACCGGCTCATCCCCTCTGGAACCTGATACGTCACTGTGGAGGGTGCGTGGGCAAGCAGAAATTCATCACACGGCTGAATATCGCGAAAGTGGACGGGAACAGATTTCAACGGTCCAATGGGTCGATCATGAACTAATCCGTGTTCCGCCGTACCGGACGCAACGCGAAACTTCAAAGGCCCCGGTTTTCCATCCAGCATCTTGTCCGCGACTCGATCTGCGGTCGCCGCGTGGAATCGGGGATAGCACCAGTAAGCATGGTCGTATGAACTGTCCTTTCCAGGGTCAACAACGAGTTCCATGAGCGACGACTTGGCCGGGATGTCCACCTTGATTATGGCCATACTGGTTTCTCCTGAGTCGTAAGCTTTGTTCCCATTGATGAAGACTTGAAACGCCGCCGATCGACTCGAATCGTTGTAGCCGATCACCGAAAAACTCTTTGCACCCGACGGAATCGGACACTTGAGTCGAGAAGGTGCATGAGCACCGTAGAAGTCGCTGCAGAATTTAAACTCGCGGGCGATCAGCGGCCAATGACGTTCAGGTCCACCACTCTCCAGCGGGATCTGGTTGACGACAAACTTCCACGCGACTCCGGAAGTCCCGTTAGCTCTTTCGCCGACTAAACGAACAAATCCAGCCATAAGATCCTGTTCGCGGTCCTCTTGGGTGATCACATCGCGGCGAATCGTACCCGACAACATCCGCACGCGTACCGCGTGAAATGTCACTTGACCGGCGGAGCACTGCAGCCAGGGGTGCCTGGTAAGCGAAACTTTCGGCCCGTCCGCTTCGCGATTGATCAAGGATGTACTGGGTCCTTCCCACGCGATGAAATCTCGAGTTTGATCCCAATCGATATTGAATGCCGCCCGTTCACCATCGTTTCGAACCCGCACCGCGATTTGATGGCGCTGATTGTTACTGACAGTTGACGGTTTGCGGCCAGTTGGGTTTTCATCGAACCATTTGCCGTCGATCCATCCCACACCGGAAATTGAACCGGCACGCGATCCAATTTCCAGTTGCATGTTGTGCAGTCCAATTGGAAAGAACAGCCCCACTCCGCCGTCGCTTCCAGCCGTTCGCGTGAATTCCACCTGCAGTTCATAGTCACCATCGATAATGGCAGGTAGAGGAAAGTGATTGTATTCTCGCGACTTCAGCGTGATCCCTTCCCGAGTAGGCTTCCCTTCGAGGCCATCGTTCCAATTGATTCCGCGTGCTGCCCAGTCAACGCCATCGGCCCAATCAAGCAGGTCGATCCAATCACCGGGCTGTAGAGTTTGTGAAACGGACGGACCAACACTTGGATTTGTGACAGCACCAGGCACCGGTTTCCCTGCATTCGCATTGGTGCTGGCGGGCACAGCAGCCAGAGGGGCATCTGGTGGCGAGGTTGTCGGAACGCCCCCCGAAGAGTTTTTGGGCGACTCCCCTGCCTCAGGATCGTTTGTGACTGTAGGTTCAGGCGGCGTTGCTATTGGAGAAGTCGGCGTCGCTTCCGCAATGTTTGTGTTGGCAGTACCGGTTGCCGCAACACTATCTGAATCTGCGGGAGTTTCAATTTGAGGCTGGGATCGACCAGAGAGCAGAAACACCGTGATGATCCCGACCAAGACGACTGCGATGCCACCACCGATCATCAACGGTTGAGGACTGCTTGAGGCTTTGGAACCTGACGCTTTTTGTTTTCGCTTTCTCTGCGAATTTCGTTCAGGAACATGTTCGTCCGTCGAAAACGGCAGTTCAGGGAATTCGGGTTCGGGTGGCGCCAATTCCTGACGCAACTTGGCATCGTACGCCGTTTTGGTCGCTGGCTTGAGCAGACACAGGCGCGCATTGGCCAATTCATTGAGCAGTTTCGCAGCATGGGTCGCATGTTCACCCGATTGGTACTGGCGGACAAACCCCATCTGTTTGTCTGCAGCACCTTCAATCAGGTCCAGATCGTTCTCGAACAACTCCAGACCCAAGAGGCGATAATGGTTCGGCGGCTGATCCTTAGGGGGAATTCCAAGCCATCTGCGGTACGGGTCAAACATGACAGGGCCTGAAACATCGAGGATAGACATTCACTTACGCGTTGAAGCGAATGTCTTTTACCCCACTCCCGGCGTTACCGCAATTAACCGATGGATTGAACTGGCAGTGACAAGATTCTCGCGAGTCGTGAGCAAACGCACTCAGTTAGCGGGGGCCAGTGCCTGATAGTCGTGGTTCGCTCCGCGAACCTACGCTGCATTTTCCTATGACTACTCAAATCGTCGCATCGTCACCAGAAGTCATGTCAACGAAGAAGCGTTGGTTCGCGGAGCGAACCACGACTATCTCACACCTCACGAATTCAGGGGTATTCAACGCATCTCCGATCTCTCACGAGTTCGGCTACGCAAATATTGCCGTTCCAAATATCGTTACCCGCGTTGCGTGGCACCCAACGCGGGTAACGATATCTGTCGCTGAAATCGCGACGTGTGAAGTCGTCGCCTGATAGTGGTGCCCTTGAGGCCCGTGGCGGCACGAGTGGATCAGCACCGAATTCAAACCGGATTCCTTGGTATAACTCAATCCGACATCCCTTCGGTATGCTTTGTGATTGGCGTATTCAATCGTTCGCAGCCACCCGTTCACTGAATGAGACCATCCTATGTGTCGCCTGATTAACGTGACTCGTCGTTGTCTGGTCGCTCTTTCGTGCTTCGGTTTCCTGATCGCCTCCAGCCGAGCGGAGGATTCCACGCCCCCCAGTGATGCGGCGGTTTTGGAGGCTGTGGCCAGAAGCCTCCCCTTCCTGGAAAAAGAGGGAGTGGCCTGGATGCATGAGCGAGACTGCATCTCGTGTCATCATGTGCCGTTCCTGCTCTGGTCTCATCGCGCGGCTCAATCTCGCGGACTGACGGTTGATGCCAGGAAATTGGCGGAGTGGGATGAATGGACTCGGAAAGACTCGCTGTCGCATCGCAATCTCTACCGATTGCAGACCTATGATCTTGGTAAAGTCGAGGCGGCAAAACTGCCGGATGCGGTCAAGGAGAAACTCAAGCCTTTGATCGAGCAACCCTTCAAGACCGAAGCGGAGTTCCTCGCCAAGCTGACTCCGCTGTTGACCAGCGATGAACTGACGTCCTATCAGGCAATCATCCTCAAGACAGCCGAACGGGCCCCGTTCGCCGTGGATCGGACCGGCGGCGGTTTGGATGTCCTGGGACAATTGCTGCTCGCCAATCACGGGACTGCGAGCGTGCTGGTCCAAGCCAAATTTCGCGATGGTGTGATCGACTTGATGAAACAGACTCAGTTAGCAGACGGCAGAT
>CAIWEX010001216.1 GCA_903911795.1 uncultured Schlesneria sp. | reverse complement strand
GGGAATAGAGTTCATGACCAAATAAACGCCCTTGGCGCTCATGCTGAACTCGGCCGCGCGAAGGGCAATGTCATCCACCTCCAGTCCGGTAAAGTAGATGCTGTGTGCCCCTCGCTGCCCGCCGTAACCGATGACCCGAACTTCGCCAACATCTTCTGGATTTGTGAAGAGCCGAAGTGATCGCGAGATTTCATGCGAATCACTCACGCGACCAGCAGTCGGGATCGGCCCCGCGGCATTGATGGGGGTAGCTTGGATACACACGCCCGGTCCCAAAGTATCTGGGAGGCTCGTAGAGGACGGAGTATCGAGAGCTTCAGGTGCGTCTTGAAATGTGAGATCGGCGGAATGTGTAATGGGTTGATGCCCGCCGCCTGAGTTTGATATATTCATTGGTGTTAGCGACTTTCGAGTGGAGGCCTGCAGCAGCGCCAACTGCTGCAGGCTGCTTTAAAATCGGTACCTGCAGATAGTCATGACTCGGTTAACGATCATGACATCAGCCTCGCGGCACGCAGTTTCGATTCGATGTCTGCTTTGGTGGGTGGATTCGGTGACGTTGGGGTCGCGGATGCCGTCTGCTCCGCCAAAAAACGTTGCAAAGCACGACGGCTAGTGAGCCAACGATTCCCTGACCGGATGCACTCCAGTTTTGCGCCGTTGACCCCTATGGTCCTCCAGCGCCAGCAACCGGTGTTCAGGCGGACCACGATCAGACTGCTCACGATTAAGGCGTTTCCGCGCTCCGCCGCAGATTGCATCCAGCGCCAGACCGGCCTCCTGCGCACGACGCGCGGCATCAGCTTCGTTGGTCGTTGATGCCCCACTATTTGTCAGAGCAACAGTGGGCGGATTGAGTCGTCGAAGGAACTCGATCAGGTCGCGGTGGCTGACGACACGACGGCCACCAACCTTGGTGCTGTTGAGCCGAACTCGCTCCCCGTACGGATCGAGAATGCCCGTAAGCATCCATCGCCAGATAGCCTGTCGGGATGCCCCCCCAGGGATGATTGCGGGGAGTTCCCGGACTCGATAGCTCTGTTCGAGGGACTCTCCGGGTGCGGCGAGTCTTGCGGGCGGATCGGATTGAAATCGGTTGCGTTGCATCGGAATGCTCACTCCACAGTTCGAGATTGTTCGACGTGGAATGAGAATGCCAGATCTCAGCATTGCGCAGCTACGTATGAAATCTTGCGCACATGCTCAGCGGCACTCGCGCTTGAAACGAGTCCCCTTTGACTTACTGGTTTGCAGTAGCCTGAAAACTTCAGGAAACTCAGTCCTGAGCTTGTTCCGTACCATTATGTCCCACCGCGTTCCGGCAAAGCCCGCATCGGGTGTGCCTTCCAGCTTCTTCTTGACCTCGCTGTCGGACAGCCAGTCATTCTCAGTCCAGAGGACATTGAGGTAGACGGCGAGTTCATCGCTTTTCAAGTAGTGGACTTTATTGCCAATCGTGATCGTCTTGTCTTTACGGTCAACGGTGATTCTGGGAGGGGCCGGTGATCCATATCTGTGGTTGAATCCAGCGCCTGAAGGCATCAATACCTGTGGCTCTCGGGACCATGCGAGTGTCCGCACGTACTCGATTCGCAGTTGTGCGACCACTCTGTCCAGCCGTGTTTCAGTCATCGTATTCAGTCGCCGTTCGATACGGGCATACTCTCTCAGAAACCGGCGACACAATGCGGCCCCGTCGGTGCTCTTCCATTCGGCACGCCCAGGAAGTTTCTGACCTGCGTAGTCCCCTCTCAGGCTGGCGTGGAGCAGGTCCATCAGCACAGTTTCATAGTTTAATGCCACCAATTCAGCACAGGTAATAAAATTGCTTCCCCGAAAACGCCGAGGGCGCAACTGAGAGTGGTTCGCCAGCGCGATGTAGACGCAGGTTTCCGCCATCAGGTCGTAGTCGATCGGATGGAACAACAAAGGACCGACTTGGATTACATCTTGCCAAAACGACGGTATTCGATCTTTGGACTTGAAGAGCGCCTCAAGTTTGGCTAGTGAATCATGGAACCTGTCACATTCGATTGCGACGATCACCGCTTCACGGGGGTCAACAGGGGTGGCCTCGGTGCCTACGTCGGACAGCAACGCCATGTTCCTAGTCACCGCGTCATTGAAACTTCGCAAATACGTTACGGTGTGCCGTATCGCACCTACGACGGTGATGCACCACTCCAACAACTCACGGGAGAGCCGGGGCCAGTCGCGTTCGGGTTCGTCTGACGGGGACGATGCGGAGCCTCCGTTCTCCGCAGTTCCACTTACGGGCGTTACAGCGATCGACTCAGGACTCGTCGGGTGAGTTTTCGGTTCCACGTTTTTCTTTCAACGATCTCTCCGTTACCTGCCTCCTGCATCGAACGGGGGTGAGAATTGGTCAACCTATCCTGTAGCCAATTGTTTGACAGCCTCCACGGCCATCCGCTCCGCTGCCTGACTGTAGTGCCGGGTCATCGCCACTGACGAATGCCCGAGCAGTCGCTGCGCTGCTTCAATGCCCTGACCGTCCGCCAGTCGCGTAGCAACTGTGTGTCGTAATTGGTGGGGACAGAACGGTGTCACTTTGGCCCTGATGCACGCACGCTGAATGGCTTTCGAGAACGTGTCGCGCCGTGTTGGGAACAGTTTGGCATCTGGATCGGATTTCCAGTGCCGGAGCAGGATGGCCTGGGACGAAAGATTGAAGAAAAGTACTC
>CAIWEX010001215.1 GCA_903911795.1 uncultured Schlesneria sp. | reverse complement strand
GACAAACTTTCCACATTTGACCACTTGCGATTCGCATTCGGTCTTCATCACCGGGTCGGTGGGAACACGACACAGGAAGTGATTGAGTCTTTCCAGAAGGTCAAGAAGTTTTCGGCAATGCTCGAACAGCAAGGGCATCCCATTCTGGCTGTCGGTCCTGTCGATGCGGCACAGCAGTGGCGGACATTTTCGGGAGCATACCTGGACAATATCCAGCAGCGGGTCATTGAAAAGAAAGACGGCAATCCCGGTGTGACCGCCTGGGAAGCGATCCTTGCGACCTATTCAGACAGTAAAGAACCGAAGACGAAAGGGAGCGAAGACAAACCCAAAAAAGGGCCGCAGGATTTCAATCTTGCCGTTGAGTCATATCTCAAGCAGTTGAAGCAGACTCCGCCTCGCGACGTCAATTTGACCGCGACGGAATTTGAAGCTTATTTCAACCACTTCAAGCCGTTCACGCATGCGAATCGGTTGTACGTCGTCGCATTTGTCCTCGGGACTTTCGGCTGGCTCGGGTGGACACGTTCGATTAACCGGACCTCTTTTTGGTTCCTCTGTGTGATCCTTGCCTTGCATACGTTTGCACTCGTCAGCCGGATCTACATTTCCGGACGTCCACCTGTGACAAACCTTTATTCATCTGCAGTCTTCATTGGCTGGGGATGTGTCGTGTTAGGGCTGGTACTGGAATGGATCTTCCGATTAGGGATCGGCAATCTGATTGCTGCCGTGGCTGGCTATGCCACGTTGCTGATTGCCGATGGACTTGCCCTCAAGGGGGATACCTTTACTGTTCTGCAAGCTGTCCTCGATACTCAGTTCTGGCTGGCGACGCACGTCACGACGATCACGCTGGGTTACGCGACGACCTATCTGGCGGGTCTGCTGGGGCTGGTCTACGTGTTGCGAGGCGTCTTCACCACATCGTTAACCCCCGCCATTGCGAAAGACATCAGTCGAATGATGTATGGGACGCTCTGCTTCTCAATCTTCTTCAGTTTCATCGGAACGGTGCTGGGAGGGCTGTGGGCGGATGATTCGTGGGGTCGATTCTGGGGTTGGGACCCCAAAGAGAATGGTGCACTGATCATCGTGCTGTGGAATGCCCTGGTTCTGCACGCGCGCTGGGGAGGAATGGTCAAAGATCGCGGGATGGCGGTTCTGGCCATTGCCGGGAACATCTTCGTCAGTTGGTCATGGTGGGGTGTCAATGAACTTGGTGCCGGCTTGCACTCGTACGGCTTCACGGAAGGAACGGTCATCAAGCTGGGGTTGTTTGTGCTCAGTCAATTGGTGTTGATTGGTATTGGCGTCATTCCCAAGCGGTATTGGGTCAGCTTCCGCCCGAAAGCTGGGGAACCTGCTAAGGCAAAACTGGCATAGAGCTGCGACACGGCAAAGTATCCCGTCCACACCCATTGAGGGCCGACACAAGTTTGAAACCGGACGCTAACGCGTTCCGGCTGATGGTCAAACCCGAAACAATCATGTCGTGACGCTCCACGACTGCTGCCAATCGAAGAATCTCATCCTCTATCTGGTTTTGTTCGATGCTGTTTATTCTCGATAACTACGACTCGTTCACCTACAACCTCGTGCAGCGGTTTGGCGAAATCGATGCGCGAATCGATGTCCGGGTGGCTCGCAACGACCAGATCACGATTGACGATGTTGCCGCACTGAATCCGCGAGGGATCGTCGTTTCGCCGGGGCCTTGTACGCCGCACGAAGCGGGCATCTCGATGGATCTGATTCGTGCCCTCGGCCCGAAGATCCCAACGCTGGGGGTCTGCCTGGGCCATCAATCCATGGCCGAAGTTTACCATTCTCCGGTCGTGCGAGCGGAACGTCTGATGCACGGTAAAGTGTCGCCGATCCATCATGATGGTCGTGGCGTATTTGCCGGACTGCCAAATCCCTTCATTGCCACTCGCTATCACAGCTTGATTGTTCCTGAAACCACTCTCAGTGATGAACTGGAAGTCAGTGCGTATGCGGAATATCCCGGACACCCGCG
>CAIWEX010001214.1 GCA_903911795.1 uncultured Schlesneria sp. | reverse complement strand
GACGTCAAGCCGCCCGTCGACCCGTCGGGCTTCCTGTCGGATGGGCGACCCTTCAAAAACATTCAGGAATTCCAGACGATGGTCGCTGCCGATTCGGAACAGCTCCTGCACAACATGGCAGAACGATTTGCCGTTTATTCGATTGGGCGTGGCCTGCTTTTCAGCGACCGCGACGCCATCGCATCGATCGTTGCCAAGACACAAAACAAGGGTGGTGGACTGCGAACCCTGATTCATGAACTGGTGCAGAGCGACCTTTTCCAAATGCGTTAAGCAGTAGGCGGCCTGAACACAAACAACATCGATCCATCTCGTACGGTCGGGAGTCTGTCATGAAGAACATAAGTGGTGAACGACGGCGCCAGGGGAATTTTCTGATCGACTTTGGGCACGCTTCACGTCGAATCTTTCTGGCGTCGCTCGTCATCAGCAGCTCGCTTGTCGTCGGCAGCAGGATAGCCCAGGCTCAGGACCAGCCTGCTAACCCTAAGCCGATCAAACATCAGATCACGGGCTTGTGCTGTCCAGAAAGGGAGAAAGATCTGCGAGAGGCGTTTGCGAAACTGCCGAAGTTCAAGCTGATCGCCATCGACTACGAGAACGCCGAAGTGACCGTAGAGTACGATCCGGCGAAAATCTGGCCGGGTGAGAAGCCGGAACGGCACGTCGAACTTTTCAGCAATGAAATTGGTAGTGTGTCGCGGTTCACATTCCGGGCCAAGCCGTTGCGGACGAAACCAATGGACAAGTTGAAACGCATCGAGATACCAGTCGCGGGGCTGGACTGCCCTGGATGCAGCTTCGGCGCCTATCGAATCATTTTTGAATTGCCGGGGGTCGAAACTGCTTCCGTAGATTTCAAAAAGGGTCTGGTCACGGCTTTGATCGATCCGGAACAGATAGACCGGGACAAGTTGAAGGCGGCGCTCCAGAAATCTGGCGTCGATATTGAGACAGCCATGCAGCCTTAAACTGTATGACCCTGAATACGTTTTACCACGGTGAACACAGAGAGGCACAGAGGAATTCGTTCGAAGCGACTTCTCGTATTACTCATCGTCTGTGCTTCTCAGTGTCCTCCGTGGTGAATCCCTCTTCAATCTGTTTGGCAAGCAAATCGCGTTGTGGCGCATGTGAGCACCACGGCTGGGTTGTCTGGTGTCGTACTTCGTTCCATCCGCCGTGTGAATGGTTGACCAGTGAGGTCAGAATCTGTTGTACGACTTTTACTCCGCCTTGATTCTGCATCAGGCAGTGACACGAAATCACTGCGCCTCGGGCGGAACGTCGATCAGATAGACTTTGCCATCGTTCGCCAGCACGGCAATCTGTTTTCCGCCAGGGGCGTATGTCGCCGAGAAGACCACGCTGGGGATTTTGTGTGAAAAGAGCGGCTTCTCCTGGTTGGGGTCCCAGATGTTGATGTTGCCGGCATAGCCGATCGAAAGCAGTCTTGTCCCCGCTGGATTGAATTCCACCTTGTAAATGTCGTCCTTATGGCCTGCGATCGCTTTCAATGGGGTCGGATTATCGAAGTTCCACAGGAAGATTTTTCGATCAAGACCGCCCGCGGCGACTTGTTGCCCGTTGGGACTGATTGCGATCGAGTAAACAGCATCGTTCGGCCCCGTGTACTGGCGAACCTGAGTCCCGTCGTCCTGCTTGTAGACTCGAACCGATTTGTCGCCACCAGCAGTGACTATGAAATTACCGTCAGGAGTGAACGCCAGGGCGTAGATTGCTCCGACCTGCGGAGCAAACGTGCGCAGGTTCTGGTTCTTTTCGTAGTCCCAGATCTTCACGGTCTTGTCGTTGGATGCGGAAGCCAACAACGGCAACGTCGGGTGGAAGGCAACGCCGTAGACTTGCGACTGATGACCGGTCAGGACCAGCGTCGCCGCGGCCGAGGCAATTGACCACGCACGGACCGAACCATCCGCCGCCGCGCTGACAGCCGTCCGGTTATCGGGGGCGAATGCCAGGCTTGTGATGCTGGCAGGATGACCATCCGTCACCTGTGCCGGTTCCTGTGACGGCGGTGCCGCAGGCTGAGGGTTTGGAGGAGTTGGATCGTAGCCGCGGATCAGGTGATCACTCCCCGCCACAACCAGCTTCTTCTGGTCTGGACTGTAAGCGATCTGTACGACTTCTGCCGGAACGGTAATGTCATACTGAGGCTTGGTGCCGTCGTTGATGTTCCAGAGTTTCAGTTTCTTGTCGCTGCCCCCGGTAGCAATCTGCTGTTGATTGGGATTGATTGCCACGGATCGAACGGGACCTTGATGCCCTTTATATTCCCGCGCCATGGCGCCGCTGTTGACGTCCCACGCCTTCACACTGCCGTCATCTCCGGCCGTAAAGTGCTGAGCCCCATTCGGGTGAATTGCCAGTGCGTTGACTCGCTTGGGATCGGCCACATGAACCAGTTGAATCACATGAGCGTCCCAGTAGACGGCCTTGTCAGCACCTCCAAACACGAAGTTGATGTTATCGGTAGCAAAGCTGACTCCATTGATGGCCCCGCCTCCGGCCGCGACATAATGCTGAGTCTGCTTACCAGATTGCAGATTCCAGCCACGGACTGTTCCGTCGTGACTGGACGAAATCAGTTTCAGGTTGTCACGACTGTATTCGAGAGCGGAAATCTTGTCAGTGTGGCCCGCATAGGTGGCGAACAGATTGCCGTCCCCCAGATTCCACGCACGGATATTCTTGTCATCGGAGCCCGCCGCGATCTTCTGGTTGTCCCATGAAACGGCGACCGCTCGAACGACGTCGACTCCATCAATCTCACGAACCTGAGCCCCGTCGGCGACATTCCAGACTCGCACTTTTTTGTCAGCACCACCGGAAATCAGGTGTTGCTGGTTCGTGGCATAGGCGATGGCAAATGTCCCACCGGGATGACCAGCGAGGGTACGGACTTCAGTTCCTTCATTCGCCTTCCAGATCTTGATGGCACCGCTGGTATCGGCAACGGCGACTTCCTGGTTGTTCGGATGAATCGCCACCGCTGTGATCGGGCCTGCCTGTTCCGGATAGGCCTTGATCAGCATTCCATTGTTCACATCAAACAGTCGGGCAATCTTGTCTTCGCACCCGGTGATGATTCGAGCCGCATCGTTCTGGAAACTGAGGGCACGTACCGGGCCGCCATGTCCATCCAGATTTCGGAGCGGTTGTTGATTGGCATAGTTCCACAGGCGGCACGACTTGTCTGCAGAACCTGTCGCAACCATTGTGTTGTTGGGGCTGACGCGTACGGCCAAGATCGGCTGTTCGTGCCCCGCCGCCGTCTTGGCAGCAACGCCTGTATTGGGCCAGCGTTTGACAAGACCATCAGCCGCAGATGTCATCACCCATGCGTTGCTGGACGGATACGACATGCCAGTGATCTCGGCGGCATGAGCCCCGAAGACGCCCTGGGCAGCTCCATCAACAGGATTGAAGAGTCGAACGAATCCCGCAGCGTCCGCTGCCGCGACCTGCAGCTTGTCATTGCGAAAGGCGACTCGCACGATCGGGTGAGGCAATGGCCCGATTTCCTTCACCAGCATTCGATCCGCGGCGTTCCAGATTCGCAGCACTTTGTCCGCACCGCCCGTCAGCCATTGCGTCCCATCAACGTTGACGGCCAGACTGGTTGAACCTGCGTTCGCCTGATGTGACACCGTTGGCTTGGCGACGGGGACATCCCACAAGCGGATGGTGTTGTCGAGTGATCCGCTGGCCAGTCGGCTGCCATCTTTGGTGATTGCCACACTCAGCACCAGAAACGTGTGTCCCGTCATCGACCGCAGCGTTGTCAGGGAATTCAGATCCCATAACCGGAGGGTTTTGTCGAAACTCCCCGTGACCAGCTTCGTTCCATCCGGGGTGTAGACCGCTGCGTAGGCAGGATCGGCATGTCCCGTCAGAACCTTGGGATCGGCTGCGAACAAGGATGAAGCCGTGCAGGCAATCACAACAAAGAAGAAGCCAGAGCGGTTCAGCATGGTTGGCCTTATGGGGATATCTTGGGAATCGTGTGATGACCGCGCGTCAGCCAAAGCTCGTCAGATTATCGGCATCGACGCAATCGCAGCGGACGGCAGCAGGGGTTGGGGACGCAGCAGGCGGGGGGGCAGGGTGAACTACAATTGGCCTGTGCTACGGTGCTGGTTTCTGGAGAAGCGGACGGTGACGAGACATCGTGATTCACCAGCCAGATATTCCGGAAGTGAACCGGATTGCCATGATTCTGGAACAGGATCGGCAGTGGATTCGGCCCTTCAGGAGAACCCCCACCCGTCTTGTTGTCGAGTTCCAGATTGTTGTGAACGATGACTCCGTTATGTCGAACGGTGATGTGACCTTTGGCAATTCGTTTGTTGTCCGCGTCAAACTTTGGAGCCGTAAAGTCGATGTCGTAGGTCTGCCATCGCAACGGCGGGAAGCTCATGTTCAGGTCAGGTGCCTTAAATCGGTAAAGCGAAGCACAGTCGTTAAATTGCAGTTCCAAACCGAAGGAATCGAGAACCTGGACTTCGTACCGCTTTTGCAGGTAGAAGCCGCTGTTACCACGTCCCTGTCCCCGAGCGTATGGCATGTAGGGGATACGGAATTCCGCATGGAGAGTGAAGTTTTGAACCGGCTCGGTCGTTTCGGCGCCGATTTCCAGCAGTCCATCTGGCGTGATCTTGGCGTTCTTCAATCGATCGGTCACTTTGCCGTCGAACAGCACGACTGCGTTTGCAGGAGGACGAGCCCCCTCGGTCAGACTGGTACGATTCTGGCGAATCAATGAGCCGAGAAACGTTCCTCCCGAATTCTTGACCGTTGCCGGAAGTCCTGCCTGAAGTTCAATCATCAGACCTTCGCCTGAAAGTTCGACCTTCAATTCGATCCGCTGACCGCTCAGTTTTTGTGTTTTGGAACCGTCGTAGCCGTTTCCCGGCAGTCCACCCTGGTACCACAGGGCGTCGAACTTGCCATCTCCCATGGCAACGACCTGCAGGCCAATCACGCGATTGACCCCTTCCTGAGACTTCACGCTTCCGTAGTATTCACCCTGAAAATGATAGTCCGTATCGACATGTGCCAGTTCAGTCACTCCCTTTTTGAGGTCTTGAGCGACCGCCGGTCCGGAGAGTGAAAGGGTGCAACAAACGACTACGGCAAACGGCAGGATCAAACGCATTGGAGATACGTTCCTTTCAAAGGGAAAACAGACGCCATGAGAGTAGCCGCAGACGCTCCACAGTTCAAACACGGATCAAAAACTACTTGTATGGTGGTGATCACGTCCCGTATGGCAATTGCGAAAAAACTCAGCCGAGGAAGCGACCGAGTTCGCACGCGTCGACTGAATACCACCTCCGCACATCAACCACCTTCCGGTGCGAGCCGATTGTTTCGAAACGCCGCTGCCAGCGATGCGTCGGCAACGCTTTCGCATCCCGTCATCGTTGCCACGACCATTCCCGATAGATCGAGGAATTCGACATCTGCCCGGATGGAGTGCTCCGACGCATGAGTCACCTGCACAACGATCTTGACCCCTGTATGCGGGAAAACTTTACGGTACTGACGATAGGCGCCGATCGAGCAGGGAAGACATGGCAGGCCTTTGATTTCCTGAGCCCACAGGATGACGGCCTGAAGCGCGGCGTCGATTGAAAGTGGATCGGCGATCCAGGCACTGCGAAGCGGTTCACGCATCCACGCCCAGGGAGCAGGGGATGTGCGAGAATCGACGATGATCCCGTCTTGAGAACACGCTTCCACCGCAGCGATCCCTTGCAGATGCGAACCGTGGAACAGCTTCGTTGCATATGCCGTGGCCATGTCGAGCGAATACCCGCGCAAGGTCACTTTCAGCCGAGGTTCCGCCGCTGCGGTGTATTGCGATGTCAGCGTTACCATTCCTCCAGCGTGAACAACATCTCGGCCACCGGATTGGCTGACGAGTTGGGTTCTTACCGTGAATCGCCCGCCAACTCTGACTGTTTTACCGACCATGACTCGCAGTGTGATGCTGCCAACTCGGTCCATTCGAACCCCGTGGAAGACGCGGAAGTCATCAATCCCTTCCAGATCCAGCCCGGGATTGTGATGAATCGCACCATGAGCAAGCCATTCCATCACGACCGCCACCGGTAGAACAGCGCGACCACCAATGACATGGGATTCCAGGAACGGATACTGCTTCAGATCGATGGTACGTTCGAAGGCAACCTTCAGTTCATTGGCCTCGTTGGCTCCCGTCTGACCGATTTCCGCAAAGACCCACGATCCACTCGGATTTGGAGCGGGGGCCGGTTGCGGCTGTTGCGGTACAGGCAGCGACCCTGCCAGCAATACGTTGGAGGATCCTTGTTGCCGTACGGGAGGAGGCGACATCACTCGTGCCGGAGGAACCGGTTCCCCGGCGAGCAGAATATTGGAAGACCCCTGCAAGTGCACCGACTGACGTGCGGGTGAGACGGTCGCACCTGCGGGTGCAGCCGATGACCCTGCGAGCAGAATGTTCGACGAATTCCGTGGCGCAGTTGCCGTGGGTTGTGCAGCAGGTACCGAAACGGGCTCAGGTTGACGCGGGATGGTCATCGTCGCGGGTGATGCGATTGGCATGGGGGCTGGAACTGGCTGGGCTGGCGCGGGGTTAACAGCCGGTACAGGTCTAACAGCCAGTGTGGTCTCCGCAGCCAGAAGATCGTCGTTCTTTCCGAGGACCAGAACTTCGACGGGTCGGCTGGTGGATTGAGACAACTCCTGCACCACCAGATTCGCTCCATCCGTCAGTGGAATCAGACCCACCTGTTCAGCCGCGAACAGTTTCTTGAGTCCACCGGTCACCATACCTCCATCCCACGGTCCCCAATTGAAGGAAACGACGTGTGTGCGAGGATGATCGACAGCAAACTGGCAGGCTAGTTTGTTCAGGACTTCGTTGGCAACGGCATAATCGCATTGGCCGACTCGCCCGTACCGAGCTGTGTACGATGAGAACAGGCAGAGGAACTCCAGCATGTCGGGCCGAACGGCTCCTAGCAGGTTGCGCAGACCAGAAACCTTGGTCTGATAAACGCGATCGAACTGGTCTCGCGTCTTGTCTTCAATCCGCTGATCAGCCAGCACTCCAGCGCCGTGAATGATTCCACGGATCGGCCCGAACTCGCCTTGCAGTTGCAACAGGAGTGGGCGAACGGTGGCGTGATCGCGAATGTCGACGGCGTGGTAGCTGACGGGTACCCCGGCCTCACGCAATCGAGTCAGCGTAGTGGTCACTTCGCGACTGGCCAGAATCTGTCGATAGTTCGATTCAATGACCTTTGGCAAAGTTCCACGTGGCAGGCTGGCAATCAGGCCCTGCTTGATCTCCGTTTCAGTCGTCAGCTTTCTCAACCATTCGGGTTCTTCAGGCGGCAGCGGGCTGCGTCCGAGAATCACAAGCCGTGACTTCCATTGGTGTGCGACCGCCAGTGCCGCTTCGGCAGTGACTCCGCGAGCCCCGCCGCTGACGACGATCAATTCGCCCGGCTTGATGGCCACGGGGCTGGTGATCATCGAACTCAATGATTCTTCAACGACCTTGGGAGTTGAGCGTCCGCCAAGAGACAGACCGATTTCTACTGGGCCTTGTCGGAACAGTTCGTTCACGATCTGCTGAGCGGCATCGCCCGCAGATGGCCAGTCGGTGGCGAGGTCGAACGCCTTACAGGTCAGCTCCGGCCATTCACGTGCCGCCGACTTCACCAGGCCTGCCAAGCCACCCGAAATCGGATCTGTGATGGTACGACGTGGACCAAACCCAAATTGACCATCCAGCCGCGAAATGGTGGCGAATACCGCCGTCGACCCGGCCGCTGTGCGTCGCAGTGCGGGTCCTGCCTTTTGCAGCCACTCAATCGCACGCCACAACTGACGATCAGTGGTCCCTTCGGCAGGCGACACAATAATCAAACCGGCAAATCGATCGGGAATCGCAGACGCGGAAGGCTCGTCGAGATTGACAACGCGTGGCTTGAATCCTCGTGCGGAAAGTTCGGCCGCGATTCGGAGAGACAATTCCAGACCGTCCTCGGTCACCCAGATTTCTGAGCCACGCTGAATTGGCAGTTCGGCGGCTGATGAAAGCGGGGGCAGGGCCTCGGCACGGACCACGCTTCGAACCAAAGTGGCTGGCTGGTCACACGGCTCCCCCGGAATTGTCTGACGTCGTGATGGCGCAAGGTTCTGACTTCGTACCGGTTCCAAAACGGGTGGTGCAATCGGGGTCGAAATGGCCGGCACAGCGACAGTCTTTTGTGAACGACCGGTGCGAGCTTCGGCGAGCGTCACAACGTCCTTCAGCGTGTGAAGTTCTCCGAGTTCTTCTGGCAGAAATGCAGGCAGGTTGGGGACACGCTCCTGTAGTGCTGACAGAATCTCAACGCGTTTGATCGAATCGATCCCCAGATCGTGATCGAGGCTCATCTCGAGATTCAGCATCTCCGTCGGATAGCCTGTTTTCTCCGACACCACAGCCAGGACCGTTGCGGTCAAATTGGAAGCGACAATCTCGTGCTTCGGCTGAGACGCAATCTGAGCGACGGGCGGTGCGACAACGGCCACCGGAACAGGCGGAGGTGTCTGAGTAACGGGTGGAGCGGCAATCGGCATCGATTGGCCAGTTCGAGCATCCGCCAGCCTGACAACGTCATTCAGTGTATGTAGCGAACCGAGTTCTTCCGGCTTGAAAGCAGGAAGATTGGGAACTCGTTCCTGGAGCGCCGAGAGGATTTCGACACGCTTGATCGAATCGATCCCCAGATCATGATCCAGGCTCATGTCTAGATTCAGCATTTCGACAGGATAGCCCGTTTTCTCGGAAACGACCGCCAGAACGGTCTTTGTCAGTCCTGAAGAGGGGGCTGTCGCAACCGCTGATGATAGTGCCATTGGTTCTGCAATTGCCGATACCTTTGGCGCTGCGATGGCAGCCAAACCTCCCGTCCGGGCTTCGGCGAGCGTCACCACATCCTGCAACGTATGGAGTGACCCGAGTTCTTCTGGCTTAAACGCTGGAAGATCGGTGACGCGTTCTTGAAGAGCCGACAGAATTTCTACGCGTTTAATCGAATCGATGCCGAGATCGTGATCCAGGCTCATCCCAAGATTCAACATTTCTGTCGGATAGCCGGTCTTTTCAGAGACCACCGTAAGTACGGTTGCGGTCAGGGCCGACGGGGACGTTGTGATGGCGACGGCTGGTGGAGTTGGAATCGACACCGGCGCTACGAGAGGCGCCGTCGCCATCGCTGGTTGAGCCCCAGTGCGGGCGTCTGCCAGGGCTACCACATCACTCAAAGTATGTAGCGAACCGAGTTCTTCCGGCTTGAATGCCGGGAGATTGGGGACTCGTTCCTGCAACGCGGATAGGATCTCAACACGCTTGATGGAGTCGATCCCAAGATCGTGATCCAGGCTCATCCCCAAGTTCAGCATTTCCGTCGGATAGCCTGTCTTCTCTGAGACCACTGCCAGGACGATTGCCGTCAACGGCGAATTGGATACGGGCGTAACAATCGGCGCCGGGGCAACAGGGGCTGGTACGGCAGCGATTGCTGGCGATGTCGCAACGGCTACTGGCTGAGCGACGTTTTCAACGATCGCGCCGTTCGAAAAAACCTGACTCACGGGAACTGCCGGGATCAGGTCTGAAATCGAAGGGATAAAGGTCGCAGCAGCGGCGGAAGGGGGCAGGTGAGGTGAACTTCCATTCGCGACAGGTTGATGCTGTCGGAGTGTCAGATCGAGTTGACGTTTCGCCAATTCCTCAAATGTTCGCAGTGCCGCTTCCTGCGATTCCAGGAAATGCTGATGAATCCGCGCCGTCTCTTCCTGCATCCGTTGCAGCGTCTTCAAGTGATTCTGAATCGTCGCCAGACTGTCGTCCGATTGAGGCGACCCCGATCCAAAATCAGATGGCGAAAAGGGACTCATGGATGGTGCCTGCGAAAAGGTCGGTGTGAGATTGCCTGGCGTTGTGGCGACCCGATCGAGAGCGGGAGCAGCGATCACAGCGGGCTCTACCGACACGGTTCCGTTTAACAGGTCCATGCGAGAAACCTGTGGCAAATGCGTTTCCGGCGTCGACAATGTTGCCATCGGGGCTCGTGGTGGCAGGGGTGTGCGTGGTTTCACGTAGTTTGCTCCGCAAATCGGGATCCGCAGTCGGTTCGATCCCGTCTCCGCGGGTTCTGCTGGCCGCGGGTCCCAAGCATCCAATCGGATCGAATAGCCTGATGCTGACAACTGCGCCAGAGCATGAGCAAGATCAAAGATGCCGCCACGGCGACCATTTGACGAATCGAGTGCGATTGCCCGGTATTCCCGGCCACTCAGAATCGAATTGACCAGCCCGGTCAGGACTGCACCGGGCCCTACTTCCAGGAATGTCCGCACCCCGTCGGCGTACATCTGTTCGATCTCGGTCACAAAGTTGACTGGCCGAGCCAGTTGCGACGCCAGCAGGTCCCGTGCGGCTGCGGGATCGGCGGGATATTCGGTCGCCGTGCTATTGGCATAGACCGGAAGCTGTGACGGAGCGAATTCGACGTCTTCCAATTCAGGTCGGAATGCTCGACTGGCTGTGGCGACCAGAGGACTGTGAAATGCGGCTGCGACGGGCAGTTTCTTGCCACGCAGGTTTCGCTTCGAAAAGAGTTCTGTGGCTCGATCAATTTCAGGAATGCGACCGGACAGGACTACTTGATTTGGGCTGTTGTAGTTGGCTACGACCAGGTCGACGGCCATCTCACGAATGGCCGCCTCTACTTGAGTCAGCGGAGCCCCCACAGCCAGCATTCCACCATCGACTTCCTGAGCTTCTGCCATCAGCCGACCACGCAGCATCGACAGGCGATACAGCGTCTTCGGTGCAAATCGGCGCGAGGCACACAGCGCCGTCAGTTCGCCATAACTATGTCCGGCCGCCGCTTCAGGATGGACACCAAACTGGTCGAGAACGGCCAGTGCCCCCAGGCTGATCGCACCGATCGCAGGTTGAGCAATCTGAGTCGCTCGCAATTCACTGTCGCGATGATCCCGGGTTGCCTGATTCCAGGCAGGCTGCGGATAAATGTAGTCGCTCAGCTTTGCTGTTGTTCGCGGGCTGGCATCAATGCACGAGGCATAGACTTCATTGGCTTCTGACAGGACATCATTCATCACTGGGAACTGACACGACAGTTCTCGCAGCATTCCCAGGTATTGAGATCCCTGACCGGGGAACAGCATCCCCAGTCGGCCGACGACAGGGCCGCGACCATAGTAGGCACCATCCGGAGTCGACCATTGACTGCGGTCCGCGTACTTTTCGACCATCGTGAGCGCACCAGCCACCAGTTTCACGCTGTCGGTTTTGTCACGCTCCAGCACAAACAGCAGTCGCTGAGCGTCGCCTGGTCGGAATGCCGCTCGACTCGCTACCGCGCGTTGTCGCAGCGCAGGCCACTCCGCAACGGTTGCCCACTCCTGCAATTTGCTGGCAAGTTCGGTCGCAGTCGGTGCCGACAGAGCGACGATTTGAACCTCGCCATCCCAGTCAGGGGTTTCGAACCGCTGGGGTGATTCTTCCAGCACACAGTGAAAATTACTGCCGCCGAATCCAAAGGCACTGACGGCCGCTCGGCGTGGATAACCATGAGGCTTACACCACGGGCGGGCTTCGGTACTCACGTAAAACGGTGAATCTTCTGCCATCATCGGGGCAGGAGGCTGACCGACTTTGATCGTAGGTGGCAGAACTCGATGCTGCAGCGCCAGGATCGCCTTGATCACCCCTGCAGCCCCAGCCGCCGCTTTGGTATGACCAATCTGCGACTTGATCGAGCCGACCGCACACCAGGCCCCCTTGCGACCCGTCGACTTATAGACGTGCATCAGGCCGGAAACTTCGGTCGCGTCACCGACTTTAGTTCCGGTCCCGTGAGCTTCAACGAGTTCGATCGTATCGGGCGAAACTCCAGCCACACGATAGGCATCCTGCAAACAGCGAATCTGGCCTTCGGCCTTTGGTGCGTAAACCGCGTTACCTGCACCGTCACTCGACGTCCCGATCCCTTTGAGGACCGCATAAATCCGGTCCCCATCCCGTTCGGCATCTGCCAATCGCTTCAGGACCAGCATGCCGACACCTTCACCCAGGATCGTGCCATCGGCACCATCCGAGAATGGCTTCGCATCACCCGTCGGTGACAATGCGGGAGTCTTGCTGAAGCACATGAACATGAAGATATCGTTGAACGTATCGATGCCGCCGGTGACAACCATGTCACTTCGGCCCGTCCAAAGCTCCAGTGCTGCCAGATGAATGGCCGACAGCGAACTGGCACACGCTGCATCGACGACGCAATTCGTGCCGTGTAGATCAAGGCGATTCGCGATTCGTCCGGCAACGACGTTTCCGAGCAATCCCGGGAACGAATTCTCCTGCCAGGGGACATAGCTTTCCGAGATTCTCTGGACGACATCATTCGCGACGTCGTCTGGCACCCCCGCATCCTTCAGTGCCTTCCGCCATTTGGGATGCCCCAGTCGAGCCCCCAGCGGAATCACCATTTCCAGAGTCCCGGTGACACCCAGAATGCACCCGACGCGCGACCGATCAAACTTGCGACCGGCCCCATATCCGGCATGTTCCAGAGCTCGTCGAGCCCCAACCAGACCCAGCAACTGCGAGGTATCGATCGCTTCGAGGTTATTGGGCGAAATCCCATATTCGAGCGGATCGAATGGGACCGGTGAAAGAAACCCGCCGCGTCGGGCATACGTCATGTCGGGCGACTTTTGATTTGCATCAAAATAGTCGTCGGGATTCCAGTGAGTCTCGGGGACTTCTGTGATCGCATCCACGCCGCGGCGAATGTTCGACCAGAATTGATCGAGACTTTCTGCTTTGGGGAACAGAGCACTCAGGCCGACAATCGCCAGAGGTGGTTGCTTGGTTTGATCTGCAGACATACTCATGTTTTCTGGTTGTCCGTACGGCAGGTGAACTTCCTGCCGATTCCTGAAACCTTGTGCTGACAGCTTGAAAACCTGCCCTACGACAAACGTTATGCTTCGACGATCGAACGCAACTGATTGAATTCACGCGGCGCTATCTGCGCCACTGATGCTGGCACGTCAAACCCCTGACTCCGCAAGACATTGATCCGCTGCATCACGGCCACTCCATAAAGCAGGTTGTAGGCCACGGTGGCAACGCGTCGATTTGCAGGTTGAGCCAGGAAGGTCCCCTTCGTCCATTCGTTGAACGCTCCCATCGCCGGTCCGCACCAGATCTGGTAATCGAGCCGACGCGACGGTTCGCCACTGTTGGCCCAGCGAGACGACTGGCCAAGATACCAACGGAAAATCAATGCCATCTTGTGGTGAGGGTCGCGGTTTCCTTTTTCCACCTGAGCGGGATCTCGCGTGGAAAAATAGTCGGTCGTCTGTCGCCAGACATCCTCCAGCGGAACTCGGAACAGATTCTTCTCAAGCCATTCGCGTTCGGAGGCGGGAATCTCATCGATGCTCTTGTAGGCACGATACGTTTCATAGAGCTTGGCGGCTCGCATCGGAAACATCGTTCCACGCTTCAGAACCTGGACCTTGACTCCCATTTCAAACATGTCTGCACAGGGACACATGGTGGTGTCCGCCTGCTCAGCGTCTGCCAGCATCTGCCGGACAACATCGCACGTTCCCGATTCCACGCAGGCCTGCTGCACAGAGCCGACCAGAATGTAGGCTGCCCCCATCGCGTATGCGGCCGCAGCAGAGGATGGGGTCGAAATCCCACCACCGACGCCAACTCGTAGAGGTTGAGCAAATTGATACTGAGCCATCGCCCGATCTCGCAGCGCCAGAATCGTTGGCAGCAATGTCAGGGCAGGACGATTGTCCGTGTGTCCCCCCGAGTCGGCTTCGGCGGACATGTCCTGAGCAATCGGAACTTTTTCAGCGAGCTTGGCTTGTTCCGCAGTGATGGCACCTTCGTCGACCAGATGTGACAGAATTTTGGCCGGGGGTGGTGCAAAGAACTTGGAACCGACTTCGATCCGGCTCACCTTCGAAATCACTTTATTTGGCGTCACGATATTGCCGTGAATGTCCCGATGTATTCCACTCAGTCGGTAACGGACGACGTGAGGTGTTAAATCCAGAAACGCAGATGCCTCAATCAGTTTGACGTTCTTTCGAAGGAACAGATCAACAATCGCCTTCTCGAGCGACTGATCATTCGGGCTGTGGATCAGGTTAAATCCAAACGGAAGTTTGCGAGCGGGGTCAGCCCCCAGAGGCGTCAGGCGGTCGATCGCCTGTTCGACGCGTGCAGGCGCCAGACCTGCCGCTCCAAAAATTCCCAGCATCCCGTGGCGAGCCATCTCTTCGACGATTTCCGCCGACCCGATTCCTGCGGCCATGGCACCCGAGACGTAGGCAAATCGCATCCCATGATCGGCGCGAAAGGAGGCATCGCCCAGTTGCGATACATTCGCAGGCGGAACGAAACCGACGACGGGGTAAGCGTTTGCGTTTCCCGTGCGGGCACCGATCGTCGCCTGGCCACCGCGAGCCAAAGCCCGCCCGCGAGCGGTTTCGACAATCAGCAGCGGCGCACTGATTTCTTGAACGGCAGCCGAAATCGATTCAGCGTCCAAGGCAAACGTACCACCAGTAGCAGACCATTCACCAAGAACAGCCGGGGTTGATGCGGTCATGGAGATCCAGAAAAGCAAAGGTTCAGGGAAACAAAACCGCACGGACCAGCAGACCGAAAGGGAGCGCACCGGTTCGAGCGAAGAACTACAGTATAAAAGTCTCGCCCCCCGGATGCACGCGGCGACCCGCCAGAACTTGGCGACGAATCCAACTCCACTCCCCGGACCTAACCGATTGTTCGGCGCTGTTGCAAAAAGGCAACATGGAATTCGAAGAGGCGACTGTCCGCAGGAGGGCGGGCTGACAACGGGTGGCGGGCTGACAACGGGTGGCGGGGGTGCACCGGCTTTGCGGAAGCCCCCGAAGTGCAAATCCCCACGTCGCGACTACACCTAACATGCATGGAAGGGAGTGGATCGTGGGAATAGCGAATCATGGTACTTGAACATACGGGGGCTTCCGCAAATCCAGTGCGCCGTTCCACCCAGCCGTTGAGAACATGTAACGCCGTCATGGGTCTGGAGAGATTCGACAAGGACATCCTGGAACCTTTGATTTACCCTATGATGTTGGAAACGACGGGGAGTGGTCGTTTCGTTAGAACTTATTTGTGACCTCGCCGCCAATCACGCGGCTTAAGGTTTTTTGTCGTGGAGACGAGAAAATGGTACACGCACAAAATCAATTCGCCGTGTTGTTGTCTTGCCTGATCGTATTTCCTTGTCTGCCAAATGCGGGCGAGTGTGTCGAGGGGAATTCGCCACCCGTGGTCATAAAAAACTCTATCGGAATGGATCTGGTACGAATTCAGCCAGGAGAGTTCTTGATGGGCGCACACAAAGACGATGCGATGGGACGCAACTTCGATAAGCCTCAGCATCGCGTGCGAATTTCCAAGGCATTTTATATTGGACGCTGCGAAGTGACTGTGCAACAGTTTCGCGCTTTTGCCGAAGATCGGAAATATACGACGCAGGTTGAAAAGAGTCGCAACGGTGGATACGGACTCGACGTCGAAAATCACGAGCTGACCAACGGCCCTCGCTATTCATGGAAGACAACAGGATTTCCGCAGGACGAAAACCACCCTGTTGTGAATGTCAACTGGCACGATGCGGTTGAGTTTTGCAAATGGATTTCAGCAAAAGAAGGTGCGGTCTATCGACTTCCTCGAGAAGCAGAATGGGAGTTCTGTGCTCGAGCGGGCACGACAACACGATTTTCGTTTGGCGACGATGACGGACGAATTTGTGAATTCGCAAACGTGTGGGACCAGATGTTGGTTCGGACAGATTTGATTCAGTCGGTGGACGGCGTTGCGAACTGTAGCGATGGATGGACGTTTACTGCTCCGGTCGGTCACTACAAGCCGTCACCCTGGGGGTTGAGCGATTTCCACGGAAATGTTCGGGAATGGTGCTTCGACTGGCGATATAAGTACAGTGAGCATGAGCAGGTCGATCCGGTTCAAATCAAAGACACTCTGGACAAGATCATTCGCGGAGGCTCATGGCTATTGGAAACCCGAAACAGCGGAAGCAGCCTTCGCGGAACGCTCGACCCAGTGGAATCGGATTGCGATTTGGGATTTCGAGTCGTTCGCGAGATTCAGACTGATTGACTCAACGTACAGTCTGTCGGGTGGCCCAGACACCGCTTCGAATGTCAGTGGTTGCAAAACAGGAATCGAAAAAGGGGACAGGTCGACCTGTCCCCTTTTCTTGTCCCGGGTAATGTCGAGTGTCACTTGGAAACTTCTTCGTCGAGTTTCCAACTCCGAAGCGTCACGCCCTTCAGGTCTGACAAGCTTAATCGCAAAATCTGTTCTTGCTTCGTGAATTTTACGTCAACTATATCTGCAGGAGAACGGAGTAATACGTCAACGATACCAGCAGGAGAACGGAATATAGGCATCTTCGCAGGGCTAAGTTGAGTGGAGCTTAACGCCCCACTGTTGATTGCCAACGCCTTCTGCCGAAAATGACCATCGTCAATGTTTGTCCAGATCTTTTCTGGCTGTGCCTGAGTAACCTCGGTTTTCAGTTGCGAGGCATCAATGACCGTCGAAAATGTTACGAGGCAGAGCGGCTTGTCTTCTGCCTGAGTTTGATTGAAGAATTCAATACGATAGCGTTTGCCTCCGAGTTCTTGAGCAATTGTCGCACTGGTTTCAATCGAGATATTGTTCGTTTGTGGCTGGCCTGGTTGCGGGAAGCTGAG
>CAIWEX010001213.1 GCA_903911795.1 uncultured Schlesneria sp. | reverse complement strand
GGTGACTGGATTCTGTTTACCGATGGGGACGTTGTCTATCAGCCGGACACCTTGCGTCGAGCGGTCAAATACTCACTGGCACGCGGCATCGATCACCTTCCTCTGTTTCCAAACATCGAAGCCCCCGGCGTCTTTGAAGCTTCGTTCGTGGCGTGCTTTGCTCTGGTCTTCGCAGGAGGAACGCAGCCTGCACTCGTCCCCAGTCGACTTCCGTGGTTCTATGTTGGTGTCGGTGCGTTCAACCTGGTCCGACGCTCGGCGCTGGAACGTGCCAATGGCTTCGAACTGATTCGCCTGGACATCATGGACGACGTAAAACTTGGCAAGCTGCTGAAACGTACAGGCTCACGCAGTGAGGTTCTGTGCGCAGGTGAGGCGTTTCGCATTCGTTGGCAGAATTCGGCATGGGCTTGCATCACGGGTCTGGAAAAGAATGCCTTCGCTGCCGCGAACTATTCGATCATCGGACTGCTGTGGATTGCTATCGCCTCCACCTTTGTCTTCGTCGGCCCACTGGTGGGAACACTATTCGCGGGCGATGCACGCATGGGTTTTGTCGTTGCGCTGGTAATGTCGCACGCGATCTATGCCTTCAATGCACGAATCTTTGGACATTCGATCTGGATCTTTCCACTGCTGATCCCCTCGGGGTTATCATTCGTGTTTGCCTTCCTGCGATCGATGTGGATCACTCTGCGTCAGGGAGGTGTTCGCTGGCGTGATACGTTTTATCCACTCAGCCTGCTGCGGAAGAACGTGTACCACTGATTTCCGGTTCATCCGACATCCTGGGGCTCTCAGGGGCCTACTGAGATTTTTCGAAATCTGAGCCAGCAGTTTGCCTGTTGCGAATGAATCTGGCCCGATCTCACGCACTTTTGGCAGTCATCAACGCGCGGATAGCATCGACCCACCACCCGAAGAACATTCCATAACCAATGAAGCACAAGTGAGTGGTGACGATCAGAAAGAACACAATCCGAAAGGGAAGTTTCAGGGTTTTGTGGTGAAAGATCTGCCGTCCCAGTTGTGCTCCAGGCCAACCGCCCAGAATTCCCATGATATGAAGTGTCCGTTCAGAAATTCTGGGTTTCTCTCGAACGGCAGCTCGCTTGTCGATTCCATAGGCAACGAACGCGACAATGCTCCCCGCAACGGTCGCCAGAAGGTAGATCGCCAGTGTGGCTGGAAGTCGTACTCCGTCACGTGTAAAGGCGAGATAAAGCAGATACGCAGCCGCAGCGAACCAGAAGACCGCAAAAAATGTGAACCACCGCTGAAAGCGGTCAAACGGATTCAGCCATTCCAACCAGGTACGAGGGCGCGCCACGATGCGATGTCTCTGCAAATGCGAGTTCTTGAAGCCACGGGCGATAGCATACCGTACCGTTGAGTGAATGTCGGGTCTGGGTCTGGATCGGAGGCCGGGCAATGGAAGAAATCACAAGACCGTTTCTTCACAAACCGATTCTTCATTGTGCGGCCCTTTATCGTTCAGCCAAGGGTGGACTGAAAGAGCAGACCTGCAGTCAATCGTTTCAACAGGTTTGGGGACTTCATGTCACTGAAAGCAAAAAGCCCGCCGCGTCGGTGTGGCGCGGCGGGCTTGTGAGATCAGACCATTCTCAAGATCACACGACCTTGGTCAGGCCTGGAATGGCGATGGGGTAGGAACCATCTTCGCGTGGCATGACCGGGGGATCGGCATCGAACGAGAAATTCTTTGGCATCAGACTGATGTTCGAATTGATCGCGGTGTCCCAGGTGATCTCCTTACCGGAGTAGGTACACATCCGACCGAGGATCGAGGTCATCGAGCTGTAGGCACCGTTGTCCGCTTCGTTGTATTCCAAACCTTGTCGGATTGCAGCGGCCAGGTCGTCGTGTTCAACCTGATACGGGTCCTTCGAGTTCCCTGAGAAACGGTATGCTTCTCCACCGGTTGGGAAGACCTGTCCACCAGGATTGGCGCTCCCCTTCGTACCGTGGACAAACTCGCTGACGCTGTTCCAGGTATTGGGGATGTGACGGCACTGGCTGTACATCCGGCTGCCATCCTTGTATTCGAACTCGACGTAATGATGGTCGTAGATTTCGCCATACTTCTTGTCGATACGAACCTGGCGACCACCCATGCCGTTGGCCTTCACGGGGTAAGCATCCTTGACCCAGTTACCGACGTCGAGGTTGTGGATGTGCTGTTCGCAGATGTGATCTCCGCAAAGCCAGTTGTAGTAGTACCAGTTGCGCATCTGGTATTCCATTTCGCTCTTGGCCTGGGCTCGCGTGATACGTGGATCCCACACGCCGCCGCCGTTCCAATAGACTCGCATGGCGAGGATTTCACCGATGGCACCATCGTGGATCCGCTTGATGGCTTCCAGATAAGGAGCCTGGTGATGTCGCTGCAGGCCAACACCGACTTTCAGCTTCTTCTGCTTGGCGATCTTGTTCGCTTCCAGAACCTGACGGACGCCTGGGGCATCCACCGCGACTGGCTTTTCCATGAAGATGTTCTTGCCGGCCTTCACTGCGTATTCGAAGTGAATCGGGCGGAAGCCCGGTGGGGTGGCCAGCAAAACCAGGTCAACGCCGCTGTCGATCACTTTCTGATAAGCGTCGAAGCCGGTGAAAATCTTGTCGGGCGAAACCTGAACGCGATCTGCCTTGTCCTTCAAACCACCCTTAATGCCGTTCAATACGTTGCGGGCGGAATCTTCGAAGGCATCGCCGACCGCAGTCAGTTTGACGTTGCCGTTTGTCGACAGGGCCTGCATCGCCGCGCCGGTACCACGACCGCCGCATCCGACGAGACCAACCTTGATCGTGTCGTCGCCGCTGGCATAGACCGAGCTGTTCAGCCCAAAGTTCGCGATTGCGGCAGTACCAAGCGCCGCGACACTGGACGTCTTCAGAAAATCGCGTCGGCTGGATTCTGTGGAATGATCCATTGAGTTTCTCCAAGGGTGCAGGTTCAGGTAGGAAAACAGACAATTCAGGCCCGGCAACTAATCTTCCAATGTGACGCGTTCTTTAACGTCCTTCGGAACAACAGCATCCAGACGAAGGTTCTTGCGCTCGTCGTCCGAGGGAACTTGGAGCGGACGGACAATTCGGAAACCAACAAACAAGGCATCAGTCATGTACCACGCACTCTTGGGAAGTTGCGGGTCTTGTTCTTTCCATTCAGGGTCAGAACCGAGTCGCGTGGCACTGCGAGCCTTGTCTGGTTCAAACATCCAGGAACCGCCACGTGCGACTCGAGGATATTCTTCGTCGGCAAGGCAAAGCGGGAACACGGTCGTCTTGTCGGCAGGAAACTTCGCATAGAACTCGGGCTCGTAGCGGTCCTGGACCCATTCTGCGACGTTGCCATGCATGTCAAACAGACCCCACGGATTAGGCTTCTTCTTGCCAACCGGGTGATACTTCTTCTCGCCATCGACAGCACTGTTGCCTGCATGCCAAGCGTAATCATCGATCTTGGAAGCATCGCCGAATGAGTATGGTGTCGTTGTTCCAGCGCGGCAGGCATATTCCCATTCCGCTTCGGTCGGCAGTCGATAGTAGATCCCTGTTTTTGCACTCAGCCATTCGCAATACTTCTTGGCAGCGTGTTGAGTCATACAGATCGCTGGGTAACCACCATCCTTACCCATTCCGAATGACATATCAGTGTAGGGTGGGGTTGGTTTGGTCACGGCGTCCGCTCGTTTATCGAGTGGCGTGGGGGCGATTTCCTGGAATTTACGCAGCTTGGCGTCCATCAGAAGCGACCACAGTTCAAATTCTTCCCAGGTGACTTCGTGCTTTCCCATCCAGAATGGTTCGATCTTCACTTTGTGCTGCGGACCTTCGTCGTCAGCACGCCCGGCTTCCGTCTTGGGACTCCCCATCAGATACTCACCACCGGGAATTGGAACCATATCGAAGGTGACTTCGGTATGATCAATCTTCTGGGTGTAGGGCTTCATTTCCTTGTCGGACTTGGGGGCCTCGGCAGCAACGACGAGACCCGCGGAACTGAGAACTCCAACAACCATCAGGCCTTGAAGAAACAGTTGTCGCATACGTAGTCTCATTGCTGGAAACGTCACCGTTCCACAAATTGGATTGCCTGGAAACATGGTCACACGTTCTCGGAAAGAAATTCTTCGAATCAGACTACCGCTGCAACTCACACGGGTCATTGCGATTATCGCAATCGGTGTCGGGTTGCTGGGAAACACCATGATCGTCTGTGGAGAGGAACGGTTTGAGTTCCGCGAGCCACATCTGGGGACGATCGTCACGCTGACACTATACGCGCCGAATGAAACAGCCGCAAATGATTCTTCCCGAGCTGCGTTCGCACGAATTGAAGAATTGAACCGAATTCTCAGTGATTACAATCCTGACAGTGAAGTCATGAAATTGTGTCGGACCGCCGGGACCGGTCAGGCTGTCCCTGTCAGTCAGGAACTCTTTGACGTCCTGGCAAGATCGGTAGAGATTTCTGTTGCGACCGACGGGGCCTTTGATGTCTCGATTTCTCCTGTCGTAAAGCTATGGCGAGGTGCCCGGCGACTTCGCAAACTGCCCGACGAAAAACAACTGGCCGAAGCCAAAGCCCTTGTCGGGTATCAGAATATCATTCTGGATGCAAAACAGCGGACGGTCGAATTACGTAAGAAGGGGATGCTACTGGACTTCGGTGGAATCGCCAAAGGTTACATTGCCGAACAGGCGCGAGCGCTGCTGGCGGCTCGCGGCCTGCGCAGAACGCTCACTGCAATTGCTGGAGACATTGCAGCCGGGGATGCACCACCGGGCCAAGACGGCTGGAGGATTGGCGTCGCCCCGCTGGAGAAACCCGACGGTGAACCCAGCCGATTTCTGCGACTGGTCAACAATTCCATTTCAACATCGGGTGATGCATTCCAGTTTGTTGAGATTGGCGGAATCCGGTATTCGCACATCGTCGACCCGAAGACGGCACTCGGCCTGCCCCAAAGGAGCAGTGTGACGATTGTTGCACCGCAGGGAAGTTCAGCCGACGGCCTGGCAACCGCCGTCAGCGTTCTTGGGCCAGAACGCGGCTTGAAGCTGATTGCGGAAATGAAAGGAATGGCAGCATTAATCGTGCTGGCGAACGAGAACGGCGTCACCGTCCGTGAATCACCCGAATTCGCGAAATTCGTGGTTCCGTGACCATAAGGAACCGGTCAATTTCCAGCCAGGTGGTTGCGCATTGACCAGATTGAGTCAGTGCATCGGTCACGTGTCGACTTTTCCAGGTGAGCCGACCGTTATCAGTCGCAGAAATCGATTTCTCGGCAATTTCGGGGACAAATCTCGCAGAATCGCCAGATTTTTCCAGTGGGAATTGCTCCTGCAAAGCCCCAATCATCGGTGACGTTCGGAAATCGATAGCTCAAAACTGCCGTCGGACGGGATTCGTACGGAATTCTTGGGCGTGGCACATCGACTGCGTGATGACATGGCATCGTCGAAACCATCTCACGCAGAGGTTCATCATGACTGTCACGATGCAGCGAATCCTGTTTGTTACGGATTTCAGTGCGCCCGCCAGAAATGCACAGCGCTATGCCGTAAATCTGGCAGAAACATTTGGAGCTCAGCTCTATGTTTTTCATGCAGTCACTGAGGAAGTCTTCGTCCCTGCACCTGATGTTGCTGCGGTCTGGTTACACGCGGAAGTAGATCGCGCCAGAAAATCGCTGGCGGTTGAAATGGAAGGAATTCCGACAACCAGACCCGTCATTCAGGAAGTTTGTCAGGGCAATGCGGCTCAACAAATCATCCGTTATGCGACGGATCAGAACATCGACTTGATCGTCCTCGGGACTCATGGACGGACGGGCCTGTCACGATTTCTGCTGGGAAGCGTGGCAGAAAAAGTGGTCAGGCTGGCGACATGCCCGGTATTGACCGTCCATCCCACCGGCCATCAATTCGTTCTGGAAAAGTGATCGAGAAAGTAAAAACGGCTTGAGGGCACTGCCCTCATCAGGAGTCCAACAAATGGCAGATCCTCACAATCTGATCTGTGTCTACAACGCCAACAATCCGGCGAAAGCTGAGATGGTCCGCAACCTGCTCGAAGCTGATGGAATTCGAGCCGTCACGGCGGATACTCACAACCCCTTCCCCGGCCTTTCCATCATGCCATCGGAAGTGTTTGTCGAACTGTCCAACGAAACCCTGGCACTCGAGGTGATCGCGGATGCCGAGCGAAATCATTTGGATGAATCCGAAGAGGAAGAATCCGAGGTTTAGAACCGCTGATTTTGCAGTTCACAAATCTCCTTGCTTTGGCATCCGTTTCAGGCGAGTTGACATCGATCGAACCACCGTTCCATTCTCGCCGGTTTGTGTGAACCCTAAGGATCTTTCACATGCCCAAGATTCTCTTTCCCACCGACTATTCCGAATGCAGCATTGACGCGATCCGCTATGCCGTGACTCTGGCTGGCGATGCCGGGGGCTCGCTGCTGGTCCTGCACGTCGTCGAGCCAATTTCGCCATATCTCGTTCCTGAATCACCCACCGTCGAAAACCGGCACCGGGACGAATTCATGGCCGAGTTGCAGAAAATGCTGGCCGATCAACCGTCGGTGACTTGCGACGAAGAAACCATCACCATGGGAGAACCGGTTGCGACGATCGTCCGAGTGGCGGAAGAAGAAAATGTTGACTTGATCGTCATGGGGACGATCGGTCGAACGGGTGTCAAGCGAATGCTGCTGGGCAGTGTCGCAGAAGAAGTTGTTCGACGATCTCCCTGTCCCGTACTGACATTGAAGTCGCCCTCGGCGGAAACGGAATCCCGCAGGGCTCGGGCCGAGGCAGTCCGAAGCTGGCCTGCCGTTGAACCTCGATCAGGTGATGTCGATACCTCTCGCAATTTTCCCGAAGAAGATGCGGACAACCCCGCTCTCTCGCTGCTTACGCGTGCCATCAAGGCGCGCGCTTCAGACATTCACCTCGATCCACACAGCGACGAACTTCTTGTTCGATTTCGTGTCGACGGCAGAATGCGGGACTACTGTAAGATGAGTCTCGCAATTGGTCACAGCGTCGCCACGCAACTGAAGCTCATGGCCAACCTCGATATTGCGGATCCGTTCCATCCCAAAGAAGGCCGACTGACTCTGCCCGAGGCGTTGCAGGGAATTGATGTCCGAATTACTGCAGTCCCTGTGGCTGTCGGTGAAGCCATTTCCCTGCGTCTACTCAGTCGTGATCGCCTCGTGCGACCACTCCAGCACCTCGGCCTGACCTCCGGTGCCCTGCGACTGGTGCAACGCATGCTGGGTCATGGCGAAGGGATCGTCCTCGTAACGGGCCCAACTGGTTCAGGCAAGACGACGACGATGTATTCGATGCTGCGAGCCCTCGACGACGGATCTCGCAATATCGTTTCCATCGAAGATCCTGTCGAGTTTGTGACACCGAGCTTCCGACAACTGGCTGTAGATCTACGTCATGGAATCACGATGACGAGCGGCTTGAAAACGCTGCTGCGTCTGGACCCTGATGTGGTGTTCGTCAGTGAAATTCGCGATGTCGAAGCTGCCGACACCGCCATGCGAGCTGCCAGCTCGGGAAAATACGTCTTCACGAGCCTTCACACACGCGATGTCGCATCGACCATCACTGCGTTGCGTGACCTGCATATCGACAACCGGTCACTCGGTGGCAACCTGACGGGGATTATTTCGCAGCGGTTAATTCGGCGATTGTGTCGAGAATGCTGCCGAACCGAAAACCCGACGGCTGCTGAAGCAGACTTGTTTGCTCGGCATGGAATTGTCATCCCGCAGGAGATCGGTCGCCCTGTCGGCTGTCCAAGATGTCAGAATACCGGGTACTTCGATCGGGTCGGAATTTTCGAAGTCGTCATTCCAGAAAAAGACATTCTGCATACGATCGAAAATGGCGGCTCTGAAGAAGAATTGCGAAATGCGATTCGTGCACACGGAACGGGAAGCCTGGAAAACGATGCTCTGGAAAAAGTGGCTGAAGGAATCACCAGCATGGAAGAATTCCATGCGATGACATCGATCAAGATGCAAGAGTGATCGCCGATGACGCCAGGATAAATTCCTTGAGTGACATGAATTCGAAGTGACAGCAGACGGATTAACAACATGGAAATGATTCGCCGAATCTTGTGCCCTACCGACTTTTCGACCACGGCCAGCAATGCCATGCGCTATGCCGAGCGGCTGGCCATGCAGGTCGGTGCAGACCTGTATCTGGTGCATGCGTTCGACACGCCTGTCGAAATGACGCTGGCAGGACAGTCGCAGCCGCTCGACGTCCATCATCAGACCCAGCTGAATCAGTTGCTGGTAGACTCACCCCTGGCAAATCGGGTGATCCGGATCCTGCATGCGGGACCTGCCGGTGAAGTCGCCTGCTGGCTGGCACAGGAACACAAATGTGACCTCATCGTGATGGGAACTCACGGACGTAGCGGGTTAACTCATCTGTTTTTTGGTAGTATTGCGGAGTACGTTTTGCGAAACTCGCGATGTCCAGTACTGACCATCCGCGACCGGCCCGAATTGGAAGCACCACTTCAGCAACCACTGGTGGTCCCAATCAAGGCTCCTCGGTTTATGTAATAGAGTTTGAGTTTTCCAGGAATTGAAATGAGTTCACTCAACTTGATTGCCAGCAGCGAATTCCTGCGGGCGATCCCGGCAGAACTTCACTCGTATCTGGAACAACTCGTTCAGCAGCGCAACTATTCCCCGGGGACAACATTGTTTTCGGAAGGGACGCATCACGACGAATTTCACATCATTGCCACAGGACACGCACGACTCGACATGCATGTCCCACGTCGAGGTCGGATCCCGATCCTGACGATCGGTCCCGGTGATGTTCTGGCATGGTCTGCCCTCCTCGGTCACGGAGTCATGACATCTTCGGCCGTGGCGCTCGATCCGATTCAGACAGTCGCCTTTCCGGGTGAAGGATTGCGCAAGTTGTGTGGGTCGCAGCACGAAATCGGTTATCACATCATGCGTCAACTCGCGACTTCATTATCGCGTCGACTGGTTGCCACGCGACTGCAACTGCTGGACTTGTTTGCAGACCATGCTCCCGTTGATCTGACATCTGCCGTCGGACGTCCAGGAGATCCAGAATGTTGAATCGCAACACGTTCACGATCGGTGCGGGACTCACGATCGGCGCGGGTCTCCTGACCCCGCCGAAACGACCGACCGAAGGTCTCCTCTTCTATTCGACCAAGTCAATTACACCCGGCGATTCACAGGTTCGTATGTGACAATGACGAATTCCGCTTCTTCATCACCCCTGCTCATCGCCAAGCTGCAACTCCAGCAGTTGATCGACGAATTGCGGAAACGAGGCTATTCCGTCGCTGGGCCGACCATCGATCAAGAAGCGATCATCTACGACGATATCACATCGATCGAACAGCTTCCGCGTGGCTGGACGGATGAGCAGGCTCCAGGAATGTATCGCCTGAAGCAAATTGGCGACGATTCGTGGTTCGGATTTGTTGTCGGACCCCATTCGTGGAAAAAGTACCTGTTCCCTCCACGGGAAGTACTGTTGAATGCCGAGAAAACACCGACCGGCTGGAGTTTCGTTCCGCGTGCCAGCGATCCGACAAAACGGGCGTTGCTCGGGGTGCGAGCGTGTGAACTGGCGGCGATCCAGGTCCAGGACCGTGTGTTTCTCGATGGACCGTTTCAGGATCCCATCTATCGTCAACGGCGCGAGCAATTGTTCGTCATAGCGGTGAATTGCACGCAAGCAGCCAGCACCTGCTTCTGCACATCGATGAAGACCGGTCCCGAATGTCGACAGGGATTCGATCTGGCACTGACAGAGATTGACGACGCGTTTCTGGTCGAAGCTGGTACTGATCTCGGACGTGACCTGCTGGAGACATGTGACTTCACTGCAGCAACTCCGGATCAATGTTATGCCGGAGTACGAGCCCGCCAGCAGGCGGTCGATCAGATCGAACGTCACATGTCGACCGACGGACTTCCCCAGTTGCTGCTCAGTAATCTGTCGCATCCGCACTGGAAAGAAGT
>CAIWEX010001212.1 GCA_903911795.1 uncultured Schlesneria sp. | reverse complement strand
GTCACACTCGCTCGTGGTGGCATCCCCTTGATGACCGCCCCCCTTTCAGGGCGACCGGATGAAGTCTTCATCGAAGGACAATTCCGCCTGCGTGGTATATCGATTCATCGAGCAGCACCGCTGCCCAGTATTCTTGAGAACAGCCATCCGGTTGTTATGGGCGGCCCGGCGGTCGATCTCCCCTGGGTCGCCTCGGCCGAGACACCCGCTGATTTGATTCCTGCTGCGGATGGTACTGTCGACTTCAAGGCCGATTCACGAGACAAGCATGGAACTGTCGTCGTCCCGCTGGCTCAGCGTGGCGTCTATGAAGTCATTGCCCGAGTGGACTCTGCCGAACCGGGGACTGGAATTTTCCTCGGAGATACTGACGGCCGTCCACTGCATCGTGTTGGATTCTTCAAGGACAATGCGTCTGGACGCCTTACCGTAGGGGTTTTGCGACCGAATGAAATGCGTGATCAGGCCAATTTTGACCCCAATGCATTTCCTCCGCCGTACCATACGCGATCCCAGTGGATCAAGATTGTTGCAGGACTCGGAACCGTCCAGATCCTCGTCAGTGGCGATGGGCGATCGTGGGGGCATTTGACGGAAGATCCGGCGCGTGACTTGCCAGGGGCCGTGGGAAGTATTGGTTTGTACGGTCTGCCTGGGCCAGTCGCCCGGTCGTTAAGATTGGCCCATCTGGAAGTTCGATCGCTGGTCGGTCTGACTTCGCTGGCGGACCCGCAACTGGTCGCAATGGTTCCACAATTCACGGCAGACGACTGGAAAGACTCGATCCGCTGGACTCACCGGGCAACGGACGCTGCCCCTGCGGGCGTGGACCTGGCGCGATGGATGAATGCCTGTGTAGTATCGACGCTTTCGCAGGGACCTCCTCGCGAATTTGGTGCTGCAATTCTGAAACGACTGGTCGGTGTTGCGATCCTGTCCGATATTCCGCTTGCCCACAAATTGGCACTCATGGACGAGGCGAGTTTATTGATGGACACGTGGGATGAAGCCTCGGCTCATTCCATTGCGGATCATTACGAAACCATCTCTGAGCAACTGGCACTCGCCGGGGATACTCACCCGCTGTTGACCATTCGACCGGCAATCCTGCGATCACCCATGTGGACGATCAGCAAGTTGCGATTTGCCTGGGAAAGACCAGCACTTCGCGAATTGCTCAGGACCGCGTATCGAACCGACTGGCCAGACGCGTGGCAAACCAGCCAATCGCTGACGTTCTGGAATGCCGGACCGCACCCGGACTGGATCCCGGTAGACCAGTCTGAAATCCTGGCACGCCAATGCCGCTGGGTTCGATCGCTGGCAGTGGAACATCAGCCACAACTGGAAGATGGTCAGACGGGAGTTCTGCCCCCGACGTGGCGACATCCGCTCGCTCTGCAGTGGAATAAGGAAGCGTACAACGTCCGAGCCGAACTGCAGTCCGCTCTTACGGGGCAGACATACGAGGATGCCTGCCGAATCGTGATGTCCATCAATGTCAGCGATGGTCCGGGATTGCTGCCGGATATGGATGATCGGCAATTGTTCGTTTCCCTGCCAACTGCAGTCGCTGCCGCAATGCAACTACACCCCGACTTTGCCAAGTTGATGACTGAGAAATTCGGACCACTCGGCGTGATCCGCGTACGACAGGCAATTCAGTCTGGAAACGTTCGCGGGGTCCAATCCGCAACGCTTCAATTCTTCGGGACCGAGGCGGCTGCGGAAGCTCATCAATGGTTGGGCGATCGCGATCTTTCCGCAGGACGGTTCCCGTCTGCGGAAGAACATTTTTTACTCGGACTGGCTCATTGCCTGCCGCGCCAGCGCGACGGCCTGCAGTCGCGATTGCAATTGGCACTGGCGTTAAATGGCAAGCAGATGCCCAATCCCACCGGATCGACAAGTTCGATTGAACTGAGTGGTGCGACCATTTCCGCGAAGGAACTTGATCAACTCGTCAAATCATTGGCAGATAGACCTTCCCCTGTCAGGAGATTCCATCGCCCGGTATCGGCTGCCGTACCGCCATTGACCCCTGTCGCACTGAAAGTCGAAACGCGAGCGGCGTTTGATGGTCAACCGGGTTTGAACCCCGGGCGCTATGAGTACCGGTTTGGTGACCCGTTCGGTCGCCAACTGGCTGCCGTCGCTGATGACCGGCGGATCTATGTCAGCAATCGTTTGCAGGTTAATGCGTACAACCTGTCTGGTGGTCAGCAGGCATGGGCTCAGGGGTTGGGAAGTGAACAGGGTGAGGCGCATGCGATGCCGTTCACTCCCATGACGCCGCTCGTTGCGGGTGATCGATTGTTTGTTCGCAGATTGGGGAAAGGTGGAACAGAACTGGCCTGTCTGAATGTGGAAAACGGTCAGGTCGTCTGGTCGCAGCGTCCGAACCTGCAGGTGCTGTCGGACCCCGTCTTCTGGAATGGCAGCTTGTTTGCACTGACACTCTCCAGAGTCGACGAAGATCAGGTTCAAGTTGAGGGAACTCGGTTCGACTTTGAAACAGGGGCCGCCACCTCGTCACAGCCCCTGTTCCGATTACGCGACTCCACGGATCGGTCGAACGCCGCACAACTGACAATTGCTGGTCGCCTGGCGGTCTGCTCGTTGGGTGGGATTTCCGCTTGTTTTGATGGGTCGGGCGAAATCCATTGGTTGCGGCGTCACCTGTGGCTTCCCAAGGCCGTCGACGATCAGGCAGAGGATTTCCGAATCGCTGCACCCGTAGTTCGAGGCAACCGTGTGTTTGTTTCTGTGCCGGGTGTTCGAGCCATCAGTTGCATGGATCTGGAGACAGGCCGCCTGCATTGGAGTCAATCGATTCCCGATTTGCGTGGCGTCTTAGCCATTGCTGGCCATCATGTGCTGGTCGATACCCGACGAGGCCTGACGGCGATTCATTCGGATGATGGACGCATTATCTGGTCCCGCGCACTGGAGACTCGCCTGGAAGCGTTTCAGGCGGACGAAAAGTTCATTCTGGTGGCACATCGAGTTACCCTGGCCCCCAACAGGACTCGTCCCTATCTGTTGTGGCTGGATCTGGAAACAGGCCGGGAATTGGCTCAATCTCAGGTTGACGGTTTCGAACGGGTCGAATGTCAGATTGGTCCGATGTTCAATGCGGGGGGGAAATGGTGGTCGCTGTCAGGGCAAGGCTGGAAAGAAACCAAGCGAGAACTGGTCGAGCTCACACCGTCCTCGCCACTCGTTCCAGGAAGTATCACCGATGAGGCATGGGGGGCATGGCGTCCCGACGCTCCGGCCCCGCAATTGATCGACCTGGCCCTGGCGCTACCAGGATGGCACCCGGAGGCAAACTATGGACCTCGCTTCCAGATTACGCCAGGGGATGTCCGCGGCGAATCGTCCGTGATGGCCACAAAGCTTGACCCGGCGACGGAAGTACGACTGATGCAGATCATTGATGTTCCCGTCGGTCGCAAGACGTCGCTGCGATTACGATTTGGCAACATGCAGGATCGCCGCTGGACACTCACCATTCGTGCGGATAATCAGCGACTGTTGGAACAACAGGTCGAAGAGCCGGGGAGTTCCAATGGATGGCGCGACGCGGTTGTCGATCTGACGCCGTTTGCAGGAAAACGGATTCCTGTGCAATTGATTCACTCGATTCCACCGCAGCAACAGCCTGGTGACGCCATCTGGAAGCGGGCGACTGTCGTTGTTGAATAACTGGCGGTTGTACGGTCAAGAGTCGTCGTTGAGGGATTCACATTGCATTCAGGTGAGCCGGTATGCCTCAACACTATCCGTTATTCGAAGCCCGCGGCGATGCACGTGAAATCGGTCGACAGCACGGCGAACAGGCGCGGCAGCAGATTCACGGTTATCTCGATTACCTCGCTAGATCCCTGCAGATCAGCCGCGTCGAACTTGGACTGCGGGCTCTACGTTTCCAGCCCCTGTTTCAGGAACAGTGTGCGGAGCTGCTGGCAGAGACCCAAGGACTTGCCGAAGGTGCTGGACTGCCGCTGGCAGATGCTCTGGCCGCTCAGCTTCGAGGAGAACTCGGCCAATTGAATGACGGAGGGTGCACAACGTTCGCCGTCGCTGCGAGGGGCACAACGACAGGTTCGACGCTGATCGGCCAGACCAGCGACAATCCCCCCGAACTCGAGCAGTTTGGGTACGTCCTGAAACTTCGGCCGGCGAACCACCCTGCCCTTCTGATGTGGACATTCGGCGGAATGCTAGGTTATCACGGCATCAACGAATACGGCGTATCCCACTTCGCCAACGCACTGGGAGGTGGGCCAGGCTGGAAGTTCGCGTTGTCGCACTACCCTTTGAAACGCCTGATTCTTCAGCAGCGTTCGATCGTGGGCGTCAGGCAACTGATGATGGATTTTCGTGTCTGCTCCAACGGCAATTACATGCTGTCGGACGGTCGTGGGGCGATTGAAGATATTGAATTGACCAGCGAAGGACCGCGTTACCCCGGTGGTAATCCTCTATTTCAGGTTCACACGAATCATTATCTCTGCCAGGAACATGCTTGCGACGAGAACTGGCAGTTCAGCCCGGCAGATTCGTTCCCACGACTGAATCGGATGCAAAAACTGATTGGCGAGAAATTCGGTTCGATCAGCCTGAATGAGGTTCAGGGCTTTCTTTCGGATCACGAAGGCCATCCCGTCAGCATCTGTCGCCATTCACACCACGGACCTGACGGTCCGATGCTGAATAGCCAGGGAAAGACCGTCGTCGCCCTGATCGCTGAACCAGAGTATCGTCGACTGCATGTTGCATTCGGCAATCCGTGTGAAAATCCATTCGTCACATATGAGCTGGATTGAGCAGGCCGATGCCCTGTAGTGGTCAGGGCAATCGGCACTTTGGTTTTATCCAAACCTGCATTTCCCTCTGGGATGAAAGCCCACAAACGCGATGGCAAACCCGGCTGGATCACACTCTGGCACGGCCTCTGCCACCCTGCACACAGCCCAAATTCACCCTACATTCTGCACAGCTTCAAAAAGACATTGGCTCTGCCTGCGATGGGCAGTTTTCGATTTTCTTGACTCGGCCCAAAAACTTCCCTTTCCCTGACTTAGGAAATCTTGTTAGTATTACAAGCTGTGATAGAAATCTCCGGGATGGCACGCGGCGTGTCGAGAAACCGGAGTTGAACGGAGTCGATGCTGGTCGCGGGATGCATGACCAGCCAGCCATGGGAAGGCTTCAACGTGCGGTCTCGGCTTTGGGCTTTGATCTTGCGCGAATTACCGTTTCCCTTTCGGGATATCGGGATGGAAGTGGCTCGCCTGCTCAAGTGGGTCGACCAGACTGCCGCCCGGTTCTGGATCGGCCTGAGCCGTTCACCAGCGTGGTACCTCGTCACTGCGACAGGAGTGCTGGCATTCCTGCTGACAGGCCTGCTTTTCTTCAACTACGTTGCGACCCATGATCCAACCCTGAAGGAACTCGCCAACCGTCGTGGAAAGATCATTCCTGCCACACGGGAACATCTTGAAGATGCCGGAGACTGGGCTGCACAGGACAAATGGCGTGTCGCCCACTTTTTTGTGGATCACAGGCCGCCCAAGCATAATCGCTATCGAACATCAGATATCGTTCTTAACGATTTCGATGCTGGCCCTTCGTTCGCAGCTGCAGAACCCCCTCGCAAAACCGGGTTCCGATCACGGTTCCTCCCTCCGGTTCGCAAACAATCGACAGTGAATTCTGCAATCGCGGATGCGGATGTGACACTTGAATTGGGTGCTCCGCGAGTTGCAGAAGTTCCCAAACGCCTTGTTGACGGACGACTTGTACGAGAAGCAGGTTTCAGCAGTCGTACGGTGCGAACTGCTGCGCTCCGTTCACGCGAACCGGAACTGGTCGTACAGGCGGAATGGGCTCAGGGGCCAGAGTGTGACTACGAACCTGTCCGACGGCCGGGTCGACGGATCATTCCCGTTCCGGATCCACAATGGGATGAGCTTCCACCTGTGGTTGATCATCGTCATCCCGATTTGTCGTTTCAAATGGTGATGCTCCGGGAATTTCTACCACCAACGGGCGAATTCCCACCAGGTTCTCGACTTGCTTCGGTCTCAGTGTATAGCGAATTTCCCGAATCTCTCACGCAGCCAAAACGCCGAAATCCTTTGCTGGACGAGTTTTCGCCGTGGGCACAGGTTGACCCAAACGACGTTCAACCCGAACGCCCAATCGAATCCTATGCCGAACGGATGGGGCCTGAGGAGGATTCGACACCGATCGTCGACGATCTGGATCGAGACCTCAGAGTGAATCCTGCTCCTTCGTTTGCTGAGGTAGCGCTGGGGCTTGAGATTCGCGCCCCGGAATCAGCGGTCGCAGGCCGTGCCAATCATTCGTCCGTATTGCTGTACAACAATGGCGCCCGGGAAATTCCGTTGATTTCTGTTCGCGAACCTTTGGCCACCCTCGAAACGATCACCGACGCGATTCCACCAGCACGCGTCGATCAGTTTGACAATTCTCTGGAACGCAAAGTCCAGCGGTTGGAACCCGGAAAAAGCAGCCAATTGGAATTGGTCTGGCGTGCCGATTCGCTTGGTCGCCGTACTCATTCGGCGATTGTCACTGCGATGGCAGCGGTAGGAGCTCTCACCGAGATCGTTCCACCGGTCGGTGAACAGCCAATGCCGAGTATCGCGCCCGAGCCAATTCCCGCTCGCGAACCACCGGTCGAACCCGAACCTGCTTTTGAGCCGATCCGGCAGCCCGAGCCTGAACCCGTTCCTGCTCCGGCTCCTGTCCCCGTCGTACACCCCAAACTGTCGTTTGATGTTCAATCGCTGCCACGCGTCAGAGTCGATGATGTTGTCGAGATTGCAATCGTCGTCCGGAATACAGGCGATGTGCCATTACACCGCGTCCGCGTTGTGGCACAACTTCCCGAGCAACTGAAGCATCGACAGGGAGACGAGGTCGAATACACGATCAATACGTTGCCTGTTAAGGGGACCGAACGAACGGTTCTACGAGTTGTGGCACAGAAGAGTGGCCAGGCGATCTGTAATCTTCAGGTTGCTGCCACGGAACCTGCCTCAGCTGAATCCCGGGCAGTAATCGAAGTGAATGCCAAGCCGGCCCCACCGGCCATCGTCAAATCCGAACCATCGCGAATTAAGTCGCCGCAACCCCCGACCCCAGTGCGTTCGCAACCCGTCATCCCCAGTTCAAACTGCTGTTGTCAGTCAGAATTCATGGTTTATGACCCGTGGTACATTCCCTGAGTCACGCCAGCGGGAACGGTTTTTTGCAGGGAAACGCGGATGACGGTTCTTTATACGGACGACCGATTTCTGGAGCACGAAACCGGAACCCATCGTGAGCGTCCGGAACGACTGAAGGCAATCACCGCTGAACTGGCACGAACAGGCTTGGCAGCGAAGTGCACACCCGCTGAGACTCGCACTGCATCTGTCGAAGAGATTTCCCGCATTCACGGAGCGATGTACGTCGCCCGCGTTGGCGAGTTCGCCAATGCTGGTGGGGGATGGATTGAGCAGGACACGTTCCTGTCTCGCAAGTCGTATGAAGTGGCCCGACGCGCAGCAGGGACAAGTCTTGCCGCCGTCGATGCGGTCATGAAAGGACCGGAAAAGTCCGCACTCTGTTTGATCAGACCTCCAGGGCACCACGCGCTCGTCCATGATGCCATGGGCTTCTGTCTTTTCAACAATATTGCCCTCGCCGCAGATCATGCGATCAAACAACACAAGCTGGAACGGGTTCTGGTGATTGACTGGGATGTTCACCACGGCAATGGAACGCAGGACATCTTCTACGAACGCGACGATGTCTGGTTTCTGTCGGCTCATCGATCGCCTTTATACCCTGGCACAGGAAAGAAAGAAGAGACGGGCAATGGCAAAGGTCTTGGAACCAAGTTCAATCTTCCCGTCGCCTTTGGAACGTCTCGCAAAGATTATCTGACTCAGTTTGAATCGTTGCTGACTGACGCTGCAACGAAATGTAAACCAGAACTGATTC
>CAIWEX010001211.1 GCA_903911795.1 uncultured Schlesneria sp. | reverse complement strand
CTTGACCTTCGAGCAAAATCTCGCATGGTCATTTAGCAAGGGTCAATCCCCTTGAGTTTTTCCGTTTTCGCCTGAAGCCGTCACCATCGATATCCGACGATGGTCAAATGTTTGTCATCACCCTGTTTGTCTTCCAATGGTCTCGATCGAAATGCCGATCCCTGAATCCAGTTCGCTGTGTCTATTCTCAGAAGATGAAGTCGCGCAGTTCTGGCGTGATGGTTTCCTGTGCGCGCGGGGATTGGCACAGAAAGCGGATGTCGATCGAATGCGACACGTCACAGAGACTGGCGTGCGTAATCAGATTGCTCCGGTTGAGTACGAAGCGGAACTTAAATACCCGGGTGCTCCCAGTTCACTCGAAGCAGTCGGTGGCAGCACAATCCGTCGTCTGAAGCAGGCACTGAGCCGCGATTTTCTGTTTACCGAATGGGTTCTCAGCCCGCCGGTGCTGGGACGCCTCAAGCAACTGCTTGGTCCCTACGTTGCCTGTCCGTTAGCTCATCATAATTGCATTATGACCAAGCAGCCGCAGTTCAGTAGCGAAACCGGCTGGCACCAGGATATTCGCTATTGGTCGTTCTCACGCCCGGAACTCGTCAATGCGTGGATTGCGCTGGGCCGCGAATATGCCGCCAATGGATGTCTGCAGGTGATCCCTGGAACGCATCGCATGGAGTTTGACCGATCGCGATTTGACGATGAACTCTTTTTCCGCCCGGATCTGCCAGAGAATCAAGCGTTGATCCAGACTCGCCAGTACATCGAACTGGAACCGGGGGACGTCTTGTTCTTTCATTGCAAGACCTTGCACGCCGCCAGCAGAAACACGACCAGTGAATCGAAATACTCCGCCGTCTTCACGTTTCACGGAGCCGACACATTTCCGCTGGAAAACTCGCGGTCGTCTGCCTTGCCAGAACTTGTTCTGACCCCGGGCAAGACGAAATAGATTCCGGAGTGGCCTCCCCTTTCGGGTGACCCTGCTTGCCGCAAGCGGGGTGCGCAGCCCAAGAAACTACAAGCCGAGGTCAATGCCAGAGTCGCGTTCAAGGTCGAACACACCGTACTCGCGATCTCTATTCGGTCTCTATCCACTGACGTGCTGCCGGTTGAATCGATGTTTTGTGCAGGATGCTGACCACGGCAACCAAAAAAACTTCGGCCATCACGAAGCCGAGCCACGGACTACATCCGATCCCGATGACTATGGTGCTCCAAATGCCTATGGTGCCCGTAATGATGGCGATAAAGCCGACAACCTGGCACGGACCGAGCCACCAGACCTTGCCGAGTAGTTGTGTCAGCGCAGTCAATTGGCAGAGTAATAAACAGGCGGGTATGGAAATCAGGGTGCCCATGATGACACCGGGGAAGTTCTCCGTTTCATAGAAGAGCAGACCGAGTTGGGCCACCACGACCGGAACCACGACAAATCTCTGCTCCCAGACTGCTGCCTGAAGCTTGAACCATAAGAAATCGCAGGGATCGATCGGAAGGAGCATCAAGCTTCCCCACGTCCGCTCGCGGAATTCGACTGTCAGGAGGGCATCGAATCTCAGTGACACTACGACCGATGCACCAGCAATCGATACAAATGCCATCACTGTTCGAAGGCCACTGTCACGGGTTTCTCGGGACAACAAAATCAGCAACGCGACGATTCCAATTGCAAACAAAAAATAGGCAACAGTCCAGGGGTTCACGCGTCCTCGTTCATCACTCAGAATGAAGACATCCTTCCAGAAGAAAGGGTGGTCCGAGCATCGAGGACGACGTCCATTCGAAACAGGCAGGCTCTTGGGTTTTGGTGATTCTACTTGTGGTTTCAGACTTGCCTCGGCACTTGCTGGTGGTTTGATCCACTTGGCAACCTGGACACGGCGAGACGGGAGGTCGAGTGAAGAAAGACCAGCATCAGATTCAGAAAGTGCTCCTGTCGGACCGCTTCGGAACCGAACTTTCAGGACTTGTGTCGCAAAGTAGGCGGTACCAATCGCCACGAGAAAATGTCCCCAGTACGCGGGGTCAGTGATTGCATACGTTCCGGTCGATTGAAATGTCCGTCCCACAACGACAACGGGCGTACAGCTCATGATGTACGAAGCCAGTTTTTCAGTCGCTGCTGAAGTACTTCGGCCGAAGACGACTTCTGACGTGAGGATCGCCAGTGATAGAAAGACGAATGCAAGATTGTAGAAGGCCAGCAGCGAGACGGCCGATCCTGTCGCGGTCTTTTCGGGATTCTTGGAGTCGGCAGCCAATACTCCCGCCAGCATAGCACTTGCACCTGTCAGCACAACAACCAGTGCCAGGCCACATGCGCCCGAAATCAATTGGCCCGAGGTGACTCCGCCCATCGTTTTCGCAAACATCGCCAGCGGGAGGATCAGCAACAGCGACCAGCCAATCGTCCACCAACGGGCCACTGTTTTCGACCACAGCAATGTCGTTGCCCCAACCCCGGTGAGTCGCACCAGATCACGCATCTCGGTACTGACTTCCCAGCAGATCGACCTCGCCGCAAACTGAAATCCGGCCACGACGATCACAAAACTTGCGACCGCCAGCAGGTTACTGATGGCCGCCGAACCGGCACTAGTGAATCTAAATTCGGGCCAGATCGTGGCGGCTGACAACCACGCAGCAATCGCCGGCAGAAAGAACGTCAGGCGAATCAACGGGGGTCTCCAGCGTGGTGCCTCGCGCTGCAGGCACCACTGGAAGAAGACCAGACTCGCCGGATCGAACCGCCACTTCATGCGATTAGCCCAGGTTCATTGTGACGGTTTTCAATTCGGTGTAATTGGCCAGACCCGCCGCACCCAGTTCCCTGCCCAGACCACTCATCTTGAATCCGCCAAATGGTGCTGCTGCGTCAAACACGTCGTAGCAATTGACCCAGACCGTTCCTGCGCGAACCCCAGCAGCAAACCGATGGGCTTTCTGAACATCTTTCGTCCAGACTGCGGCCGCCAATCCGTAGTACGTGTTGTTCGCTCGATTGATAATGTCATCGACATTTTTGAACGGCAGGATACTCATCACAGGTCCAAAGATCTCATCGCGTGCGATCGACATGTCGTCTGTGACATTGTCAAACACGGTCGGTTCGATGAAGAAGCCCTTGTTGCCGACGCGGCTGCCACCGGTCAGGCAGGTTGCCCCTTCAGACTTACCCTTATCGATGTAACTCATGATCTTCTGGAACTGCTCCAGATCAACCTGTGGCCCCTGAGTCGTATTGGTATCGAGCGAATCCCCCAGCCGCCGAGACTTCGCCCGGGCGACGACCTTCTCCACAAACTTCGCATGAATCGATTCTTCTACGAACAGCCGTGACCCGGCACAGCAGCATTGCCCCTGGTTGAAGAACAACCCGAACTCGGCTCCAGCGACAGCGGCGTCCAGGTCGGCATCGGCAAACACGACATTGGGACTCTTGCCACCGAGCTCAAACGTCAGTCGTTTCAACGTCGCCGAGGCGTCGACCATGATCTTCTGGGCGGTTTCGTAGTGCCCGGTGAATGCGATCTTGTCGACGCCCGGATGCTTCACGATTGCCGCTCCGGTCGCTCCATAGCCTGTCACGATGTTGATCACCCCATCCGGGATCCCCGCTTCCTGAGCCAGTTCACCCAGCCGCAGGCAGGTTAAGGGTGTTTGCTCTGCAGGCTTCATGACAATCGTGCAACCCGCCGCCAGTGCCGGGCCCCACTTCCAGGCCGCCATCAGCAGCGGGAAGTTCCAGGGAATGATCTGTCCGGCAACACCCACCGGTTCGCGGCGGGTATAGCAAAAATAATTCCCGCGAATCGGGATGGTGTCCCCCGTCAGCTTGTCGGCCCAGCCGGCATAATAGCGCAGGCAATCGATCGACAGAGGCAGGTCAGCAGCACGAGCATCACGAATGGGCTTGCCATTGTCGAGCGATTCGAGTGCGGCCAATTCCTCCAGATTCGCTTCCATCAGGTCTGCCAGCTTGTTCATCAGGCGGCCGCGATCACGAGCATCCATCCGCGACCACGGCCCGCTGTCAAACGCTGCACGAGCCGCCTTCACAGCAGCATCAACATCGGCACTGTCACCTTCAGCGACTTCGGCGATCACCTGCTCATTGACAGGGTTCACCGTGGCAAATCGCCTACCACTACGGGATTCAAGCCACTTCCCGCCGATCAGCATATTGGTCTGACGGATTTTTGGAGAAGCAACAGTTGTTGTGGTCATAGCAGAATCTCCTAAGCGCAAAGTGAAGACAGTGAGCAACCTGGTAACAGCGTAACGAGTGCTGTCGAACTGCTCCAGCGCGTGATCACATCTATCCCCGTTCTCCAACCTCGCCTAGAATGCTCCGGATCGGTTCCTGCTGTCTGCAACTGACATCAGGAGTACTCCGAGACGAATCCCCGTCAGTCGCGGTTGCTGAGGAAAACCTGCGGGGTCAGTGAGCGGAATCAGGAAGTTCCATCTGTGGAGCGTTGGCAATGGTTGGTCAGATCCAAATTCGCGGCACGGCGATTCTTGTCGCTTGTTTCATCGCGTTATTTACGACAGTACGCGTCGAAGCACAGCCTCGTCCGCGAGATCTGTTGACGATCCACCAGGACAACCATCGCCAACTCTATCGCAAATTCGCTGAAAAGCTTGAGGAACTGGCCACAACCTGTGAAGGACGGGGACTGGATGAAGGGGCGAAGGCGGTTCGCGAACGAATCATCGTTCCGGAAATGGAGTCGCACAAACTCAAGGCATTGCCGACCGAGGTGATTCCCGAGATTCCCAACAATCTGGCCGAGGGTGAGCGATTCTGGAGAGTGCAACTGCGCACCTTGGAAAAAGACTACGCACGCGAACTTTACATGCTGTCGCGCCGAGCGCTGAACGATGGCTATCCGACGTACGCCTTCAGCCTGATTCGTGAAACGGCGACGCATGATCCTGATCACCCCAACGCCCGCAAGATCCTGGGCTATGTTCGTCAAGGGAATGAATGGGTCACCCCGTTTGCCGCGAATCAGATCAAACAGGGGAATGTCTGGCATGAACAGTTCGGATGGCTCCCCAAGGGCCATTTGCAGCGCTATGCCGATGGCGAACGGAATTTCAAAGGGAAATGGGTTTCGGCCGCGAAGGAACGTGAACTGCGTCGCAACTTCGCCGACGCTTGGGAAGTTCGTACCGACCACTATCTGATCCGAACCAACGTCAGCCTGGAACGCGGAGTCGAACTGGGCCGCGCGATGGAAGACTTCCACGAATTCTTTTACGAGACGTTCGCGAGCTTCTTCAACAGTCGCGAAAACATGCTCAAGATGTTTGATGGAACCGCCCGTGCGGTCAATGCGAAGCCTTATCTTGTCCACTACTACCGCGACCGAAGTGAATACATCGATACACTCAAGAAGAACTTTCCGAAGATCGAAATCACCAACGGCATCTACATGACGATTGGTCGCACAGCCCATTTTTACGAAGATCCCGACAACAATAACGAAGCAACGTTATTCCATGAGGGGACGCACCAACTCTTTTTCGAGAATCAGAACCTGAAAGGGCACGTTGGCGAACTCGCCCACTTCTGGATCATTGAGGGAATTGCCTGCTACATGGAATCGTTTCAGCGGACTGACGGGATCTTTCGACTCGGCGACCCGAATTACATTCGGTTTGCCGGTGCCCGCACCAACCTTTTGCAGAAGAACTACTACGTCCCCCTGCGCGAGTTCTCGCAAATCGGGATGCACGAGTTCCAGCATTCGCCCGACGTTGCCAAGAACTATACTCAGGCATCCGGCCTGGCCCGGTTCTTCATGGAATACGATGGCGGACGCTATCGGGAATCGCTGATCACACACTTGACGCAGCTTTACAGCCCGAATGCCAAAGTTCGCGACCATGCCGCAGGACTTGATAAGTTGACGGGAGTCGAATTCGAAGACCTCGATCGTCAATACGCAGATGACGCGCGATCGTTAGAGAAAAACGCTCCGTAAGTCCGTTGTCAGATTTCATTCATTCTTGGCGTGGGTGGCCGGGGCTGGACTGAGGCTTTGCGAAGGAAGCCCCAGAAGTTTGCAAAGACGTTCCAACGGTATCAGGGTCGGGTCTGCGATGCTAAAACAAGACCTGTCTGAGGCTCGCTTACGAATCCGTAGCACTCGGGTCGATGTACGCGAAGGCAAGATGATTTCGCCAGCCTCGGTACCAGTCGACAGATGACGATGCCTTGGGAAGTTCCATCAGTGTCGGCTCGTACAGACGAAACTCGCCGTTCTGGTAGACCTGAATACGGTTGGAATCGGGATCGAGGACGGCCAGTTGAGCCCAGCCGTTCCCCAGGATTCGACCGATCACCGGATTGTCCTGCATGATCTTCAGGATCCCAGCGGTGGTCGTTTCAATCACGAACAGACACCGGACAGGTTCATGAATCTCTGTACTTTGAACCGGCAACCCGCAGCGCAGGTCGCTGGCGGCACCGTCCATCACCCCCAGCATCGAGGCGATATTGTGCGGCAGTTTTGTTCCGCACCCCCAGCCGCCAGAATCGACGGCCGACAGATAGTACTGCATGTTAATCCCGGAACAGACCGGGATCACCGCGGCCAGGATGCGGGCCAGGATCGAATAATCCGCATCATCCTGCTTGGGATCGTACGACTGCATGAAGGATCGGCGGTCCAGATACAGTCCCTTCGAACGGGACCTGCGCCCGACGATGCACATCGCATTCGAGGCATTGCCAAACTCGGGTCGGGTCTGGGCCAGGTCCTCTGACCGGTCCTTCACATGTCGGTGAGCTTCATCCGGCGTCACATCGAGCGGGGCGGAATAAAACCGCCGACAGCGTTCGTGCGAGTTCTTTCGACAGGCAATATCAAAGGCACGGCGAGCCGCTTCGAAATCGTCGAAATGCGATTTTGGTAACTGATCCAGATCGAAAAATGTGATCGTATCATCAGCCGTGTTGTGCAATCCGCCAATGAAGATCGTGTCCGCGGGGACATTCAGTCCGTGTGAAATAAGGATCGCGCG
>CAIWEX010001210.1 GCA_903911795.1 uncultured Schlesneria sp. | reverse complement strand
CTCGTGCGATGCGACGAACCAGAGCTTCGACCAAGCCTGCCATGATCGCCAGCGCAGATGCCAGCAAAATCGCGGCCACGCCGCACAGGTACCAGAGTCCGAACTCTGACCATTCCGGCGTTGTTGCGGGATATTCACGCTCGCCCCCCAGCAATGGAGTCGGATTGAAGGCGGAGCTGCGAGGGATCGCGGCCAGCGTTTGAACGGGCTTTCTCGCTTCCAGCGGTTGACTCCCCAGATACAGGCAGACCGCTCGCGTCTGCGTTCGCAGGAAAAGCCGACCACGACTGAGAGCGGCTGGTGACCAGCAGATCTCGTCGTCAAAGACCTGGGCTCGAGCGAGTTCTTCATACTTGTCCGTCCCCACCCTGGCCAGGATTACTTCCCCTTTGTCATTGAACAGGATCAGTTTGCCATCAGCCACAATCGTATTGGCATGCCCAGCCTGATCGGTGGACCACAGGATCTTACCGGTCTCGAAGTCGAGACAGCGATATTCCCCGCGCGAGGGGCGATTGAGTCGCGATTGAGGATCTCGCAGATCAAATCCGTAGATCCGATCTTCGTACAGCACGCTCGAGGCAATGTCGTTGGAGAATTTCGGGGCATCCCAGACTCGCGTCGGGTGGCCAGATGAATCGATCGGAAGCCGCAAACATCTCGCCCCGGCCCGAAATGGACTCGCCACCATCAGCAAGGGTTCGCGGTACAGCGGGGCTGCGGAATGTTCATCGTAGCCATTGGAGGACTCTTCTTCCCACAACAGTTTTCCCGATTTCAGGTCAAACGCCGCCAGCGAATTCTCCAGCGAGGCAATGATCTGCTGCTGGCCATTCACCGTGATCGGCAGGACCGAAGCGTAACTGGCGGAAGAATCACCGGCCGACCAGACAACAGCTCCATCCTGAGCATTCAGCGCCACCACGCAGGCACCGTCACCACCGACAGGAACGATGACTTTGCCGTCGATCACGATCGGGGAACAGGAATAGCCAAAGTCGGTTCCTCGACCGCGAAATTGCTTTGTCGGATTTGTCGACCATATTGCAGCCCCGTTGGCCGCGTTCAAACAACCGATTGTTCCATCAGGGGCTGCATAATAGATTTTGCCGTCATGCCACGCCGGCGTTGATCGGGGACCGGGATACAACCCACCCCCTTCGTAGGGCCACCCATAGCGCGTCGACCAGATCGTGTGACCGGTTTCGGCATCGAGACAAACGATCGCTTGTTCATACAGGGTCTGCGTCTGAGTAAAAACTTGATTGCCGACAGCGATAAAACTGGAATACCCCTGCCCGATCTGTCGGGACCAGAGGACGGGCGGCCCCGCAGCAGGCCACTCATTCGCAAGTTCGGTTTCGGCAGAGATCGCATCAAACGTTGGCCCTCGCCACTGCGGCCAGTCGAATTTCGACTCAGGTTCGGCTGCTGGTGCTGGACTCGTGAAGACGAGGAAACCACAGAAACCAATGAGTAGAAACTGCGAGATTGAGGAGCAGGACGGCATCGACGTCACGGACGGCCTCATTTTAACGAAGACGACTTCGATCTTATGTTTCTATTTTTCGGTACGGATTTGGGGTGGCACTGGCGGCAGCCTTGGG
>CAIWEX010001209.1 GCA_903911795.1 uncultured Schlesneria sp. | reverse complement strand
GTTTGAGCGCATTGCATTTTACTGTATCTCGAAGTTGCCGAAGCCACTTTAGATCCCGGAGCCGCGACCGTCAGGGAGCGGTCTTTCTCTTCCATCGCAATAGCCAACCCAACCGCTCCCTCACGGTCGCGGCTCGATGCGTTAGGCGATGCCGCTACACTTAAGTGGAATGCGTACTAGTGCTGCATCATCGTGAAACTTTGCGATGTTCGCGCGATCGCAGCTATCCCAAGATTACGCATTAACGCAAATTTTACTCTGGGAGCGTAAAACCCAGTCGTTTCTTCATCCACGCATCCGTGGGCCATTCGGGGTCAGATTTGCTCTTATTAGTTAGCCAACTGTGCAACCACGACTTGACCGTCGATCCCTGGTCCCAAAATGAGTTACCCCAATTGAGTTGAGCGTCAGCGGCGTCTAACTCGGAATCCAGATTGTTAGGATCCCAAAGAATCATTGGAAGTCGTTTGTACTCACAATCGACGCAGGACCACATGCCGCATCCGTAGTTTGCAAGCGGCAGCAAGCGCCGTGGCCAGCGCCAAATTGGGTTTTCGCTTTCGAGCTGAAGCATGTCTTCATAGCAGGTCTCGAGTGTACATCCATCAAGTTTCGCGCCATCCTTCGTTCCAACAATGCCGTACTCTGGTCCAAAACCGCCATTGCCGACGTTCAGATAAAGTGATCTGACGAATTCTGGAAGTTCGAAACCAAGCGATTCTTCTACGGATTGCAGGTCTCTCTGTGATACAGGCGAGAAAGCTCGAGGCGAATGCACGCCTCCGTCAGTCGCCGTCGTGCGATCCGCATTTCGTTGCCGGAGCTTTTTGATGAGGAGTTGATCAGATGATGACATCGGCACTCTTGAAATGAGAGAGTTCGTAAGGATCACGCGAACAATTCATCAATGACCTTGCCACCATCGACAACTTTCATCGGCCGGTTGTCGGTGGTGTGATATTCTTCGTTGGCGTCCATCCCCATCACATGGCAGAACGTGCGACAGAGATCAGCCACGCTGATAGGGCGGTCGGTCACGTCGATGCCATCGATGTCTGTGGCACCGATGATCTGTCCGCCACGGACGCCTGCCCCCGACATGACCACGGGCCAGCCTTTCGCGTAGTGATCGCGCCCGCCATCGGGCTTGATCTTGGGAGTGCGACCGAATTCGCCCATCCAGACGACCAGCGTCTTGTCGAGCATTCCGCGATCCGACAAGTCCTGCAGCAGCGTTGCATAAGCGGGATCGACTTCAGCAGCCAGATAAGGCGTATCGCGAAATCCGTTGTTGTGCGTGTCCCAGCCGGCATCGTTTCGATCACCAGTGCTGATGACCTCCACGAAACTGACCCCTTGTTCCACCAGTCGACGTGCCAGCAGACATCCCTGACCGAAATTCGTTCGACCGTAGGCATCGCGCAGTGAATCCGGTTCTCGTTCCAGATCAAACGTCTCGAGTCGCGGGCTCAAGACAAACCGTGCGGTGCGGTCGTAAATCGACTTCTTGTCCGCTACCTCTTTCGCGCCGCCAGCAGTAGCAAACTGGGAATCGAACTGGTCGGTCAGTGCCAACCGACGACGGAGCGTCTCCGCGGGGACGACCGGACGGACATTCGACGGCAGCTTGCCCGCTTCATCGACGTTGAATGACGAGAAACGGACTCCCAGTGCCCCGGCATCAACGTCGCGAGTCTTGATCCGCGGCTTGCCGATCCGGACAAACGCTGGAAGGTCGTAGCTCAAGTCCTCGCGTTCTCGAGCCACAAGTGAACCAAACGTCGGGTAGCGAAACGCTGGTGTGGGAGGAAACCCGGTTCTGACATGAGTGATGGCTCGGTCATGTTCTGCCTCGGGTGTTCGCATCGACCGAATGACCGCCAGCTTGTCCATCAGCATCGCCGTCTGTGGCCAGAAGTCTGCGAACTGAACACCCGCAACGCTCGTCGAAATGGCTCGTGCCGGCCCCTGGTTGGGAGATCCGATTTTCGGATTGAACGTGTCAAACTGGCTCGGTCCGCCATCCATCCATAGCAGGATCATCGCCTTTCCCTGACGACGCAATTCGTCCGCCTGTGCGACGAGCATGTCACGCCAGCCGAGAGTCATTACTCCCGCCGCTGAAGCCGCCCCCAGCTTTACGAGAAACTCGCGGCGATTCGTCAGCCCATTTCGATCGACGGAAAGATCCAGAAGCGGTGTTGCCATCGTCATTCCTCTGTCCTAGAGCGCATCCCGTTTAAGTGTGGCGTCCCGCGGGCATCAAACTGCAGCGTCTAACCCAGGTTTCGACGCGACACGGAAGTGCGACCCGCACTAGCGCTTCGTCGTAAATTCGGCCGAATTGATCAGGCTCCACAGCAGGTCTTCAAACGCATCGCCCCGGCCCGATTGGGACGAGACATGTTCCAGAGAAATCTTCGATTCTGACTCTGTTGGCTTGCGAGCCAGTACCAGTTGGAACAGTCGGCTGACAACTTTGTCGTTGTCGGGTTCGGCTGCGAGTAATTTGCTGAGAGCCGTTCCACTGTCAGGCCGGGCGTTAATCTGAGCCTGCAACTGATCGTTGTTCATCAGCAGCATTGCCTGCCCGAGAGTCCTGGAAATGTCGTCTGGCTTCAGGCTGGGATCAAAACCGAAGACTTCGGCGACAACATCCTTCGTACTTTTTGGCGGCGGAGGAAACCTGATCTCTTTGGTCGGGGCCGTCTTGGGTGGAGTTACGTTTGGCAGATTGATTGCAGTGACGAGCGACTGAAAGACTTCGTCACCGCGAAGCTTGGTCGTACGTCCCGCAGCATAGGGGTTCTCGGACGTGGATGATTGTTCCGCGAGCCTTTGCTGATAGGCCCGTGAATTGATAATGACCCGAAACAAGCTCTTCGTATCAAAACCTGAAGAGACGAAGTGGGATGTCAATGGCTGATGAACTTCCCGTAGCTGCGGTTCGTTTCCGGCGCCAATGTCATCAGCCGGTTCGTAGAATGCTCGCCCCATCAGCCGTCCCCAGATGCGGTTGACGTAGGCCTTGGCAAACCAGGGGTTGTCGCGCCCCGCAACGACGGCAGCCAGTTCCTTGCGGCGCTCTATGTCACTTTTTCCCGTTTCGAGCTTGGTCCCTGTCAGGAATGCCGGGACCATCATTGTCCCCTTTTTCGTGGGATCGGCGACGTTGGGCATTTCGTACTCGCCCTTCCCCTTGTCCTTGATCTCAATTTCGCCACTGTCGTTCCAAGGCATTTTTGCAGAGGCTCGAACGAAGTAGGCGGCCAGTTCATGAAACTGCTCGCGTTTCCATTCATCAAACGGATGATCATGACATTGCGCACAACCAATCTGCAAACTCATGAAGACGCGCGCCGTTTCGGCAGCCAGACGCGTTGTGTCTGCTCCATGAAAACCGACAAACGTTGCCTCGGGATGGTCCTTGACCTTCCCGGTGGCCGTCAGGATCATTCGGACCGTTTCGTCCCAGGGAGCGTTCTCGTTGATCCGCCCCGCCAGCCACTGTTCGAATAGTGTGTAATCCAGAAATGTCAGCTCTGGCGGAGGAACTCGATAGCCAATGACATCCGACCAGTAACTCGCCCAGTTCGCACCGAATTCCGGCGAAGCCAGCAATCGCTCAACTGCGGCTTCCCGCTTGGTGTCTGACGTCTCCAACAGATAAACCGCCAGTTCGTCTGGGGTTGGCTGTCGACCAATCAGATCCAGCGAAACTCGTCGCAGAAACTGCTCATCGGTGACGATTCCGGCCACGTCTTTTTGATCGAGCTTTGCGGACTGCAGGAAGACTTGATCGAGTCTGGAAGATGTGAGCGTTGACGCGGCCGGTTCGGCAGCATTGCCGAACGTCGCGAAACTGACGAGCAGTAAGAAAAGAGTCGATCTGCATTTCATGAGATCTGTCCTCATGAGGGGAGTCCCCTCACCCCGAATCGAGCAACCACTCGAGAACCCAAATTGACATAAACCAATATGGTATTGTGATAAACAACAATCGTCAATTGGCAGGTTTCAGCATCAACGAACCCCGGTGAATTCCGATGGAACTGCCGGAGACACAGTTTCTCGTCACCGTTACACTTTATTTCTGTGTTTCGATTCCGTGACCATACGTCGCACGGATCCTGATGAGTACCGGACCGATGCCTTTTGATCGTCGAACAATCCGCAGTAGCCAGATTGCCTGCCTGATTGTCATTGTCGGCACTTTCCACACAGGAACCTCGATCTGTCGTGGTGCCGATGAGTCGCTCGGGATCTATTTTGAGCAGTTACGACAGCGAGGACTGTTCTCGATCGCGGAAAGCTATGCCGTTTCGCGACTTGGACAGGCCAATCTGCCGCGGGGGCGTCGCATCAATCTGACGATTGAACTTTCCCGAACCCTCGCCGCACATGCCGAATTCGCATCCGAACAGCAACAGCCGGAACTCTGGAAACAGGCCCGTTCCGTCGTCGATGAAGAACGCCTTCGGGAGCCGACGAGCCCGTTTGCAGTTCTGTTGGCGGCACAATCCGCCATGGTCCCGGCTGGCGAAGTGGAATGGTTGCGGCTGGAATGTGAACTGCACCCGTTCGACGATGCTCTGGCAGATCGCACGCGTCAGCAATCCGGCCTGGCAATTCAGTTGCTCAGCGACATCGAACGCGACCTTCTCGCCCCCAACAAGGACAAACCCAAGAGCGATGTCGAGCGACCTGCGACTCACACACTTCGAAATACTCTGCATCATGTCCGGTTGGCATTGGCCCAGTCGTTGAAGACTCGAGCCGAATTGATGCCAGCCGACTCGCGCGAACGAACCGTTGATCTGGTGAATGCCGAATTGACCGCCCGCAAATTGATCGGTGCGGCTGACGAACCGATTCCGTTTCGAGCCAGCCTGCTCTTGGTTGCATGCTTGCGGCTGCGCGGGGACCTAAACGGAGCAGACAAGATGCTCGCACTGCTGGAGAAGGGAATTCCTGTTGGTGATCGCTCTGTGATGGACGACCTTGTTGCGGAACGGGTCCGTGTCTTGCTGTTGCGTCATCAGACTCCTGATGCCTTGGCAATGATCGTCAAACGCCGGAGCCAGGAACAACGACTGAGTGGAGAACTCTGGTTCCTGCAGACCCGTTCGTTACTCACGATGCGAAATCTGGCCTTGGCGAAGAAGGACGTCGACCTGGCAAATCAGTTGCGCGAGCAGGCGGAAGTGGCATTGGAGCGGTGTGATGATCAGGTGGGGGGATTATGGAGTCGACGCTGTCGAGATCTGTGGGATTCGACTCAAAGCTCCGAAAAATATGGCCCAGAGCTGGATGGGATGATGCAGCAGGCCCGTGCCGATTTCCTCGGTGGACGCATCGAGGCCTCGCTCAAGGGATACGCGCGAGGAGAACTCGCCGCTCGATCTGCTGGAAAGATGGACCTGGCCTTGGAACTTGGTTACACCCGGGCGTCGATTCTGTTGCAGGAAAAACAGTATGACTCGGCCGGGACCGAATTCCTCAGATTGGCGGATGAATACCCTGAAAGCCCTCGCGCTCCCTCCGCCCATCTGAATGGAGCGTATTGCCTGGGACGCCTGTATGACGACCAGAAAACGCAGCAACGACGCGAACGTTATTCCGAGACGCTGGATCGGCACTTGGAACGATTCCCAAACGATCCGTCTGCCGACGACGCTCGCTTTTTCAAAGCGTATCTCGAAGAACAGCGATTGCAGGCATCGGTAGCGTTACCTCTGTACCTGAAAGTTGCTGGCGCACATCCTCGTGCGGCGGAAGCTCAGGCCGGTGCCGCCAGGTGTTACGAAACCATCCTGATTCGGATGCGTGAAAAAAAGCTTCCAACCGCCGAATTTGAGCAGACTGCCATCAAGACATTGCGACCCCATGTTCCTGTTACAAG
>CAIWEX010001208.1 GCA_903911795.1 uncultured Schlesneria sp. | reverse complement strand
CGTTAACTTCGCCAGGGGAGACGGTGTTTTCCTGAATGCGATTAATGGTCAGGTTACGATGAACGGAACCGTGATCAACAACCTTGGTGATCCAGCAAATGAGATTGGACTGCACATCACCAATATGGCAAACGGTGGCAAGTTCACCTTTGGCAAGGAATCGAACACCTCGCGTACGAGTCGCATCAACCACGAAGTCCCTGTGGCCGCTCTGGGAGGCTACTCGCTGAGTATCGATAACACAGCCGCTGGCAGTGTCATTGATATGCAGAACTCTGATATCTTCGACGGTTCATTGCAGCCAGTTCGTCGCGGTGGTGGTGTCCGCCTGAACGACATCAACGGGCAAGCGATTCTGAATAACATGACACTTGTCAACACAAATGGGGACGGGATTGAACTGACTGGCGGTGCTGGTAATGGATCCCGCGTTTCGTTCGTCGGATCGATTGCAGTGAACGGTGCCGCAACCGATTCCATCAACATTCATGATTCCAGCAGTTTTGTGAATTTCACTCCCGCAACTTCCGGCGCAACGATCTCGGTACAGAATCGAAATCGTATCGGCTTCAATGTTCATAACAATCCCGGTGGATCGATCAGTGTTCTGCAGCCGATCACGATCAATACGGCAGCAGGTGCCTTGCCGTTGTTCCCGGCATTGGCCTATGAAAACAATGCTGCAAACTTGACCTTCCGACCTCTCCAGGCTGCCGCAACCGTGATTTCGATTTCGGGTGGTGGCCGAGACGGGATCGATATTGGTGTCACAGGTGAAAACAGTGGTCAATTTAATGTGATCAATGGCAAGACGGTGATCGACCAGGTGACAGGGGTCAGCCTGAACATCGGAAACCCTGCGACCGTCATTTCGCCAGCAGCAACACTGCCCCTTGCCGTTCCACTTCCGATTACAGGCGCTATCAACTTTGATGCCCTCAGCATCGACAATCGCGGCGGTAGCGTCGTGACGGCCCAAGGGATCGGAATCCAGATTCAGCACATGAATCATCCCGTCACATTCAACAACGCGACGGTCGTCGGAAACAATTCTCTGAATCAGTCGACGGCTGTTCTGATTCATGACAATTACTACTACAACGTTGGCTCCGGCGGGGTTGCGGGTACTGGCGACCCATTCAATCCTCCCGTCATTCTGTCGGGCGTTTCTCAGGCCCTTCAGCCCAGCCGAATTGCAGGCGATGTGACGTTTGCGAATCTTGACATCGAAGGCACCGTTGGAGGTGGTCCCAACAATGCGTCTGGGCTCGACATCGAGGGACTGGACCCAAGCCCGCCGGGGGGGCCCGCAGCAGGCAACCGTACGCGAGTCACGACAAGTATTCTTGACATCAATCGCACCACATTGAATACGGGAAGTGGTACGTCGTTATTTGTGAACAACTCGGGTACACGCCCAGCCATTATTAGCCTTGCCAACGCAGTATCAACACCTCCCTCCAACGGTTTCACGTCATCCTCAGGTACGATCCGTTCGGATACGGGCCGGGCCGTGGTCATTCAGAATTCCACAATCGGAGTCGGCTTGACGGCGGTGAGTTCCACGAATTCGCCTGCTAACGGGATTTTCCTGGACAACAACGTGAACTCGGGCAGCAAAGTTAATCAAAACAACACGACCGTTCATCCCGCGACATTTACCGTGAGGGGAGGCGGCAACGGTGCCATCGGTTCCGGCGGGGTGATCACATCCTCGCTGCTGGATGGCGTCTTCATTCGCAATTCGGAATCCGTGAGCCTGACGAACATGCGAATTACTGGAAATACGGAAAACGGAATCTATGCCAATACACCTGGCCTGACAGTTGCCAGCAGTCAGATCGATACGAATGGTCGTTACGGAATCAACGTGTACGCCGTGGCGGTCCCGTTAACGAATGCGAATCGTACGCTGCAGACGACCAATCCGTTCTTTACTCTGCAAAGCTCCATCATCCGCAACAATGGAAACATCCTCGGTGGTTCTCAGGAAGTTCTGTTTACTGCTGCAAACACAGGCGATTACGTCGTCACAATGAATGGCAATACCATCACGCATGACATGAGTCCAGTGGCTCCGACGACGACGATGGATGCCAACGCGCCGATTCAATTGGCACCTGCACCGCGGTCGAATGACGGCATCCTGATTAGAACGATCCCGATTGGAAATGGCGCTCGCCTGGCTCTGACCGCACTCAATAACACCATCTCTCTCACGAACGTGACCAATTCAGCGACCACGCCATTGCTTTCCGACATGCATGTTGACTGGAACGGACCGGTTGCCTCGGGATTCATCGAAGGAAATACCTTCAATTTTGGTGTGGGGTCTGGAGAAGGTTTGATCATCAACCTTTCCTCAGTAACGGCCACCGAACAAGGTTCCCTCTTCCACATCGCAGGCAATACGTTTAGTTCGCCACGTGGAATTGCTACGACAGGGATCGACGTGACCACGGCAGGGGCTCCGGCAACGATCCTGATCGGAGACCTCGATGGGTTCGCCGGAAACGTTATGAACTTTGTCACACCAAATGCGGGGAACGGGGTCGTCATCGGTAATCGTACCGACGATACCGCGATGCTCTTCAGCCTCGATACGAATTCGCACACGCAGATCTTCAATAATACGATCACGATGCAGACGACGACGCAAACACAGGAGGCAATGGTCTTCACCTCTGTCACGGCGCCGAACACGGATATTGGCATCTACGGTAACACGATTACGATGACCGAGCCGAACTTCAATGTTCGTCCAATTCTGTCGCAAGGGATCGATTTTCAGAGCGTAATTATCGGGCCTCCTCCGCAGTTGCAGCGCGTCAATCTCTTCGGAGTCACAGACAACAAGATCTTGATCAACAATCGAGCCGGTTCGGTTTTCCCGTGGTTCAACTCTCCTGCCAACGTCTTCAATGGCAAGATCATCGTGAACGGAACTCCTGTTCCTTGATCTGACGACCTAAAAACGGCCTGAGTCAAATCTCGGAAATGGCCATTCTGACAAGTTGATTGAATCTGGGTCACATTTCCTCGCGGACTTGTGACCCCGTTTCATTTTCAGTGACACCAGAAACACGGAGAACACCGAAGACACGCAGGCGATCCGTCGCAACGAGTCTCACCGATTCTGGAAGCCCTGCAGACGAGTTCCACATCATCTTCGCCGTGTTCATCCGGTTCGCCGTGCCGCGTTCCTTCCCTGTCTCTGTCAGTGGGTTGGCGGAATTCTTTGGTTGGATTTCAACGGTCGTTGAGCTCTCTTTTCGGCACGCGTTCCATATCCGCAGAGATTCTCACACTTGTTGAGGCCACCGTTCAGGCAATTTTTGCCGCAATTGGAAGTCACTTCTACCCCTGACGAGCGCTTCGGCCCTGACAGG
>CAIWEX010001207.1 GCA_903911795.1 uncultured Schlesneria sp. | reverse complement strand
GGAATGTGTTGTACGCCCGGCCACCCAATGACATTGAACTTCGTGCCGCGAACCTGTTCCTGACAGATGAAGTCGCTCGCCTGACGATAACCGCAGCAGCAGTCACCGATCCCAAGCAGAAACCCGATCCCACCCAATGGGCCTGGATCGCCTTCTGCCAGGCACTGCTGGGTTCCAACGAGTTTTTGTATATCGATTAAACGACCACACACGGCAAATATGCCCGTTCTCCCCTGAGTGTCCTGTGGGGACTGGAATTACCGACTATGGATCTCTCATTTCTTTCACGTCGCGAATTTGTCTCGTCTGCCACGCTTGGCGTCAGCAGTCTGGCAATCGCCAGCATGATGAACGCCGAACGAGGGGACGCTGCCCCCATCAAGCCCGACTTCAAGAAGCCGACGTTTGATGTCCTGCCCAAGTCCCCGCTTGCCCCAGCCAAAGCGACGGCAATGATCTCGCTCTTCATGCAAGGGGGACCGAGTCACATGGATCTGTTCGATCCCAAGCCAGAACTGAATCGGCTGGATGGGACCAAATTCCAGGGTGAGATCAAGTACGACAACGCGGCCCAGGCGAGTGCTCGAGTTCTCGGATGTCCCTGGAAGTTTTCCAAGCATGGCGAATGCGGGATGGATTTGTCGGAATTGCTTCCGCACACCGCGACCATCGCCGACGACATCACGCTGATCCGATCGATGTATACCGGAGTCAACAATCACGGTCAGTCGATCGATGCGTTGAATACGGGCAAACCGATCTCGCATCGACCGTCCCTGGGAAGCTGGATGGCCTACGGACTCGGTTCTGAAAATCAGAACCTCCCTTCGTTTGTTGTCCTGACTGATCCCGATGGATTGCCAGTGCTTGGGATGCAGAACTGGTCGAACGGCTGGTTACCATCGCTGTATCAGGGTACGGTCATTCGACCGCGGGAACCGCGAATTCTCAACCTGGATCCACCCCGCGAACTGCGAGGCCAACCGCAACAGCGCTACCTGGAATACCTCGCCGAACTCAATAGAGACCACTTGTCACGGCATCCGGGTGAACTCGATCTAGAAGCACGGATTGCCAGTTATGAACTGGCGGCTCGAATGCAATCCGCAGCAAAGGAAGCCGTCGATATCAGCCAGGAGACTGAAGCGACTCAGAAGCTTTACGGGATCGATCACCCTGCGACAAAGGACTATGGAACTCGCTGCCTGATCGCTCGGCGACTGGTCGAACGCGGAGTGCGCTTCGTTCAACTTTACACTCGGTATCAGTTGTGGGATCACCACGGATCGCTCAGAACCGCCTTACCTGCCGCGTGCAAGAAAGTTGATCAACCGAGTGCCGCGCTGGTTCAGGATCTCAAGCAGCGGGGATTGCTGGATTCAACGCTCGTCCATTGGGGTGGTGAGATGGGACGCTTGCCCGTGATTCAGAATGATGCGGGTCCCGAGGCCGTCGGTCGCGACCACAATACCTACGGGTTTTCGACATGGCTGGCAGGAGGCGGTATCAAGGGTGGATACATCCACGGCAAGACCGACGAATTCGGCCACAAGGCGATTGAGAATGTCGTGACACACAGCGACTATCACGCCACGCTGCTGCATCTGTTCGGCTTGAATCACGAGAAACTGGTCTTCACTCGCAACCTGCAGGAAGCCTCGCTGGTCGACAAGCAACCCGCTAAAATCGTGACCGAGATTCTGGCATAGTCCGTTTTTGTGCCATATTTCGGGCGTTGGTCAATCAGCCGCCAGACGGGCGAGTTCTTTGGAGCGGTGCCACGACGTATTGTTCAAAATCAGCCATCAGCCGGTACGCGCTAGCGTCCGGTTCTATTTCTGGCCACTTATTTTACCGTTCACCGAATTAACGATCGACATCTCAAGGATTGACAATGAGCCTGCTGACAATCGCCGCGCCCGAGCAATGTGGACTCAATCCCCAGCGATGGAACGTCGCACTCGATATCGCTCGCCATTGGGCAGAACGTGATGATCGAGTTCCCGCCGTCGCACTGTTGGCGGGCCGTCGCGGAATGACACCTGGCCCACGCTGTTTCGGCCGACAGCATGTCGCATCGAACTCACAACCAATTCACAACGACGCCATTTTCCTGGTCGCATCGATTACGAAACCGATCGTCGTGATGGGAGCGATGCTGCTGGTCGAACGAGGACAATTGACATTAAACGATCGCGTCGCGGATTACATTCCGGAATTCGGCAAGAAGGGGAAATTCGGGACAACGATCCGCAATCTGATGACGCATACGTCTGGATTGCCGGACATGCTTCCCAACAATGTCGACCTGCGAAAAGCCAAGGCGACTCTGGCTGATTTTGTACGTGAAACGTGTGCCATCACACCAGACTTTCCTCCGGGGCGCTCAGTCCAATACCAGAGCATGGGAACCGCAGTTCTTGCGGCGATCATGGAACAGGTTTCTGGAATGAGTTGTGCCGAGTTCCTGCGGCAGGAATTCTTTCGTCCACTGGGAATGCACGACACTCGGCTCGGAGCCCCGGATGAGTGGTACACGGGACCGCAGCCAACGATCCATCGCATCGCCGAGATTCGCGTTCCGGAAGAGCAGGTCGGGGCTGACTGGAACTGGAACAGTCGCTACTGGCAGCAATTGGGAGCCCCTTGGGGTGGCTTGTTCACAACCCCACTTGATCTGGGCCAGTTCGCACAGTTGATGTTAAACCGAGGCCGTGCCGCAGACCGCCAGATTCTTTCGACTGCGACGATCACGGCGTCGACTGAAAATCAGTTGGTCTCGATGAAAGATGTCCCCGACGAAGACCGCCGTTTCCGCCCCTGGGGCCTCGGCTGGCGACTGCAATGGGCCAGCCACGCCAACACCTTCGGCGACCTTGTGAGTACCAGTACCTACGGCCACTGGGGAGCAACCGGAACCATGCTCTGGATCGACCCCGCACGCGAATCGTTCGCACTGATCCTGTCAACACAGCCTCTGGAACCCAACGGCGCACCGTTTCAGCGACTCTCCAATGCCGTCGTGGCGGCGTTTGAGAACTAGCCATGTCCCGGGCTTTTAACGGATTGGCATATTGAAACGAACGACGGCTGCAACTTTCAGGAAGAAAAGGACGAAAGAGAATCGGGAGTCTTAAAGATGCGTCATGCCTTTCTCGAAATCTTGGCGTCTTTGCGTCTTGAGCGAAGCGGGCGTGAGACTCGCCGCGATTCGAACGGCTGGCAGTTATTGATTTGGTACTCCGTTAGAATCATGAAGATGGTCGGTCGTTCTTCAGCGCAGCGACTTCTTTCTGCAGGGACTCCAACTGGGAGGCCAATTGCAGCAACTGCACATCGCGCAAGCTGTCTTCGGCAGCGCGAGTGCGCGGGCGGAATCGGGAATAGAACGATGCCAGTAGAGTCCAGAACGCGACCGAGGAAATGACGTAGATCACAGCCAGTGTGATCGAGAGCGGAGTCGCCTCTTTCGACCATGGATCGAAGCTGCCCAGCACACCGGAGCCGCCGACGAACATGAGCGCAAAACTGATTGGTCCAGCGACGGCACAAATCCAGTATGCGATTCGTTCTCTACGCCGCGCGGTGTTCAGGGCCTGCGCCAGTTGATCGCGGTACTCACGATATTGGGGATCGGTATTCGAAGAGTCCTGGGCAAGCAACTTCGATGAAGACATAATCACGGGATCCTGGTCAGCCATTTGTTATCTCCTCAATCCGGGTTCGCAGAGCAAGCCGGGCGTAGTGCAATCGAGATTTGACGGTTCCCGAAGGCAAATCCGTGACGGCTGCGATCTCGTCGACGGATAGATTTTCGAGAAAGTACAGAGTCAACACCTGCCGGTGATCAAACGAAATGTCATTCAGAGCTTGATGAACCAGTTCGGCGTTGACGAAGCGATCTTCCGTTGCCTGTTGTCCAGTGTCAGCGATCTCCGCTGGATCCTGGGCTGCGATGACAGGCTGGCGACCGTCGCGGCGCAGACGCGAGACCGCCTGGGCGTGAGCGATGCGGAACAACCATATGCGAAATGCCTCGGGCGACTTCAACGTGGGGAGGTTTCGAACAACCTGCATCCACGTCATCTGCAGGACATCGAAGGCCGCATCATTGTCCTTCAGCAGTCGTCGAACGTAGTACTGCAGGCGCCGGTCATACTTCTCAACCAGTAGTTCGAACGCGCGATGGTCTCCACGTTGAGCATTCAGTACCAGAATTTGTTCTTCGAGTGCTGAATGAGGCAGGCTCATATCCTGGTGACTTTCTCGCTCTTTGGTTGCAATCGCGAAGCGTTCTTCACGTCTCCGAAGAGAAAGGTCGCTACGTGTTGCTGATCGGTTCAAAAATTCTGCGAGAAAAAGCAAAACAGAATGCGATCGATGTGACTGTCGCTGTAACGCCGCCGTCATCAACAGTAAGGCCCAAACGGCTTTTTAGAAAGCTGATACCCGGAATCTGGTCGCGCAGAATCTACGAAAACGGCCGAACGCCATTTCCCGTCATTGCGAATCGGCTACCAAACCCGCTTGCGGGGGGAGTTGGAGGTGCCACTGGCGATCGCCTTGGATCGCCAGTGCCGATGCGGAAGCCATAACAATAGACACCTGTGAAAATGTCCTGCAACTTTCAGAGATGAAAATGCCGTGAAGAGCATGCGAGAACAGAATTGTCATCGTCGCCTCCGTCACTGTTCTCAAATTTCTCTGACCTGCGATTCCCTCTGTATTTCTCTGTGTTCCTCCGTGTCCTCAGTGGTAACCCCACTTTAGTTCCATGCTTGCTTTCTTGAATACGGTTTACCACCGAGGACACAGAGGGGCACAGAGGGGCACAGAGGGGCACAGAGGTTAGATGCGTCATGGCATTCTTGGCATCTATCCGGGAAGTTGTCCATAGTCTGGCACATCGACGACATCGGGATTCTTAATGAACCACGTCTGGTTGTTCATGGGGTTGAATGGGACCGAGATGTGTTCATGCACGACCTTCCATTTACCATCCACGCGGCGGTAGCCGACCGTCACGCGCATCCAGTTTTGCCCGAGGGGATCGTCGGCAGATGTCGGCACGAAATGGTGCAGGCCATGAACTAGTGCCAGATCACCGGAAACGTGAATGTTGATATCGCGATGCTCGGACTTGAACT
>CAIWEX010001206.1 GCA_903911795.1 uncultured Schlesneria sp. | reverse complement strand
ATCAGTGGCCTCGGGCTTAAACGTCCACTTGCGGCCGATATAGACTGGAGGTACGGCCTTTTGCGCAACTTTGGGTGCCGTATTTGGCTCACGCAGGGCCACGTTGAACGTGTCCGTCAATCGGCCCCCCGCGATTGAAGGATGTTTGACTTCAAACTTGAAAGCATACTTGCCAGCCATCTGGTCGCTAGTCGGTGCCCACGAGAATTTGCCGCTCGCTTTATCGATCCGGCTTCCCGGATTGATCGGCTCGATCAACGTGAATTCCGGCCGGCCGCGACCGGGGTCATAACCCGTCACAACGATGTTGAATTCCATGGGCTTCCCTCGCATATGGGACTTTTCACCCAGCGGCGAGACTTTTGGTTTGTATTGTGTTGGCGGAACCGGCTTGAGAAAAACGTTGCTGGCCAGCAGTTGCTTGATCTGCTCATCGGTACGGAACGCAACGTCGGGATTGCGCGGGGCATCTTCGACGATCGAGCCAGCCGGGACACTGGCAGCCGTCGTTCCGTCTTGAGCCCGCTCCACCGTCCAGACGTTTCCTTCCATCGCGGTCACGGTCACAAATTCGTTCTTGACGCGAATCAGAAAGCCCGGCTTTTCGGGGAAGCCTTCCACAGACTTCAACTTGAGGGTCGTCCCATCTTCAGGAAGATCTTCGACGAGCGTCGTTTGAGCAAACAGTTGTCGTCGCTGAGGAGCGTCGATCAGCGCCAAACCTTCCGCTTCGATCAAGACTTTCAGGAAGGGGTCACCTTCTGCTTCCGTACTTTGAATACGAATCGACGTGATACGATGCAGCAGATCGGTTCGATAGAAACGGTCCAGGAATCGACATAGCTGCTCGTAACGCGGTTCCGCGTCAATCTTCACATGGACCGAGACATACACATTGTCGGGCGAAACCGTCATCCGCTCGGGCGAGATTTTCAATTGTTCAAACCCGCTCAGCACCGCCAGATCCAACAGCCAGTCCTGGTACAACCGCTGAGCGTTCGACGCACTTGGCCGGGGTCCACCTTGAGTTCCCGCCGTTCGCTTCAGCATGCTGGCAGGATCGGGGGGCAGACTGCGGCGTTTCCAGCCTTCCATCTGCTTTTTCTGCCGGGCCAACAGGATCAGACCCTTGTTCTTTTCACTCACCGATTCCTGCAGTTTTTCCAGATCTTTCTGGCGAGTCCACAGTGGCTCGAGGAATGTGGAACTGAGGACTTTGCCCCCCTGCCAGAGCAGGACAGCAGCCACCAGACCAATCAGCAGATTTTTTTCACGCTGTTGCATGGTCAAGTCACTTCTTTTTGGCGGGTTCGGTACCCGTCGTGGTCTTATCGGACTTGCCAGGTGGGACAATGTCAGCGTCCAGCTCAAACCGGCTCTGATATTCAGAGTCGCGGCTTTGCTGAGTCAACTCGCGCGGCCGCAGTCGGAATCGCCGTGAATCCACCAGTCGATCCTCGAAAAACTTGCTGTCCCCGCGTTCGCGGGCATTGCCGTTCGCGAACACTTTTCCGACCGCATCACCGATTGCCGGGCCAAAGTTGTACTCGGTCAAGTAGAGCTTTTCTGTCCCACCCATGAACTCATGCAACTGCGTAAGCTGCTGCAGTTGATTGATGTCGCGTTTCTGCCAGTCTTCAATGTTGACGGCAGCCTTACGGATTGGCTCACCCGCCTTTAAAGTCCCCGAAATCGTCGATTCAGACGACTTCGCATCCGTGATGGCACGATCCAGACTGGCCATCCAAGTTTGATAGGCCGCCGTGACAACAGCCAGCAGCACCAGCGCCGCCGCTGAACCGACCGCCATTTGCAGCTTGCGGGGATCTCGTTTCGGACGGGGCTGTCGCGGATGAAGTAAATCGAAGACGGGTGAACGAGGTTGCAGGCAACCGAGTACCAATCCCAGCGCCGGGGCAAACATCGTCATCGATTCGCTGAACTTCGAAAGTTCCAGGTCCGGAATTCGCGAGGCAATCTGCGTCGTGAACCGTTCGACCGGGCAATTCCAGCGTTCTTTGACCGCCTGATCGAGCCCTTCCCATTCTGGACCATCTGCGAGAATCCAGACTCGCTCGATGGGACTGTTCACCAGCCAGGGCTGGGCAGGAACGAGGACTCGAGAGATATCTGCTGCCGCCTTTGCAATCATGGGACGCCCGTCGTCGTCCAGTGGGGGACGCACCAGGTGGGCCACAAGAGGTTGAGAATCTCCCAACAGGACAACTTCCAGGCGATTTCCGTCTGCCAGGATCACCAGGCGACTCTTGGAACCGTGACCGCGGTCTTCGGCTCGCAGCAGCAACTCGGCCAGCGAGAAGGAACTGATGGACAGCGTGGTCAGATCCAGGCCCGCTTCACTGAGCGTCTGCCGGATCGGATCGACAGAAGTTCGAGGAACCGTCGCCAGCAGGACATCGCGCTGAATCGAACCTGGACGCTTGGGAATCGGCAGATAGTCGAGAACAAGCTGGTCGAGTGGTGTTGTGGATCGAGTGGAGGCTTGAAACTGGACGAGTGACGGGAGTTCGTCATCGGGAGCGTCGGGCAATTCCAGTTGACGCAGGATCGCCTCTTCACGCGGCAGGCAAATGATGGCCTGGCGTGCCGTCACTCCTTTGCGGCGCAAGGCTTCGCGCAACCAGTTGGGAGACGGCGGGTCAGGTATGTCGACGGCAAAGCTTTGAGCGACCTTCACAGTCGCGCCGATCGATGCCTCGACGACTCGCAGTCGTTTCTTGTCCCAGTGAATCGCCAATACGTCCGGCATCAGGTGCCTCAAGCTCGGCTTCAAACCCTTTCTGGCTCAACAACTTGGCCAGCATGCCAGATAGAATAAGACAACCCGCTATCCATGGGAATAGCGGGTTGGTTCACCTGAGTTTTGACTGAAGTTTCTTGCCGACTGAAGTCCGCGTTATCGAGTCGCCTTTTTGATGCTGAAGTCACGAACACGATACGAGTCGTCTTCCTTGAAAAGCGTGAAACTGAGCAATTCGTTCTTGGCGTTCGACAGGTTAATCGTCCGTCCACCACCGACGGGGCGTGTAGGTCGCAAACTGAGCCCCTGTGGGGCGAACGAGGCTTTCAGACCTTCAAGTTTATCATCGGGAATCGTTCCTTCACGAATCTGCTGCAACATCCCCTTCGCCTTCGGGCTGATGTACTGTGCAGCTTCAGTCAGGTTACTGTCCGCCATGGCAAGACAGAACTTCGAAAGCGAATCTTCGGCCGAACCGGCAGCAAACTGCTGCCCACCTGCACCTGGTCCACCACCAGGATTGCCTGGAGCAGCCCCAGGTCCCCCTGGAATGGCACCCGGTGCACCTGGCATCGGTGCACCTGGCATCGGTGCGTTTTGGGCATGCCCCGGAGGAACCCCTGGTTGAGCGGGTGGCGTCGTATTCGCCGACTGAGCATGCGTCGCCCGCATCGCTGCGGCGGGATCAGTGGGGCCGGAGGCTGGGGGAGCCGTTGGACCGGCATGCGAATTCGTTGGCATTGTCGCAGGCGTTGTTGGCGCCGTTGGGCCCGCGGAATTATGAGCCATTCCCGGCATTCCTGGCATTGTTGCCGGTGAAGTCGGCCCTGAAGGAGGTGTTGCGCCATGAGTGGACGCCATCGCAGCAGCGGGATCCGTCGGACCTGCCGGAGCACTCGGCGGAGTTGGCATCATCGCCGGCGTATTTGTCGTGGCGGCTGGAGTTTGATTCGGCGGAGGTGGCGGTGTCGACGACCCACAACCAATTGCCGCAGTCATCCCTGCACAAATAGTCCAGTGCCAGATCCCCCGCGGCAGGCTCAAATTCTCGAAGGCCATACTCAGATTCCTCAAATTGTCTTCACAAATCCAGAGATGATCGTCGGTAGAATCACGTCTGAAAGGTCAATCGCTGATTCTCTGGCGGGCAAACGAAAACGGATGTACCTCCGCCAATCCTTGAAATCATGGCGTTTCCACGAAGTCTTCGCAAGTAGATAGTCGGCGGCGACGGGTCAATCATGTTATTTGAAGTTGGGGTGGTCGGGACTGGAGCGATGGGAATCTTCGGTTTCCACGTTTAACCACTTTTTGCGGGGCTTCGGGAAGCCGCTCCCGTCGCGACCACCCAGTCCCCAAATCCGTTGTTAGTACGGAAGATCGACCAGGCGTTTTGCAACCTGTTCGCCGGATCATATGTGCAGTATCAGCACGGACGCCATAAGCGTCCGTGCATGTGTAAATCCGCAATAAAAGAGACTGGCAAATGAATATCTCTCACGGCAAAATGAATGCGTGCACGTGATTGTGACTTTCCTTCACTTCAAATCTCAGTGGCGTTTCGCCCCCAACTCGGGTCTCGTCACTGGAACGGTCAATTCCCCAAGTCTTGCTCCATGTCCGTTATCTGAAGCCGGAACAAAACGAAATCACAGCATAAACCAGAAGTGCTCACGTCACCGCTTCGCGCTGCTGGACACGAACTGCACTGAAACCCGATTCACAAAGGAGCAAAACGGATGAAATTGACTATCCCGATCCAAACATTGGCCGTGCTGGCGACAGGAGCACTGCTTGGCTACATCGCCGCATCCAGCGGACCACAAACCCCCGCGCAAGCCGAGATTGCACGTCCCGCCGCCTCAGACGAAAGTGCAACCTCGAAGTCAGACTCCCAAGTCCCGTGCTGCGATGCCAAAATCACCCGGACATCCGCGCTGGCGGAATCTGTTCAAGTCGCTGATGCCAGTGCCGCATTTGCCGCTCACAATCTTGCCGTGGCAACAACGGCTCAGACCAGCGGCAAGAAGCCAAACATCCTCGTCCTTTGGGGCGATGACATTGGTATCCACAACATCAGTGCGTACAACCACGGCATCATGGGGTATCGCACTCCAAACATCGACCGGATCGCCAAAGAGGGCGCGCTGTTCACCGATGCCTACTCTCAACAGAGTTGCACGGCAGGCCGCGCGTCATTCATTCTCGGACAGCATCCGTTCCGGACAGGCTTGCTGACCATCGGCATGCCGGGAAGCCCGCACGGTATTCCTGACTGGACACCAACCACTGCCGACCTGCTCAAGGAACAAGGTTATGCGACGGGTCAGTTCGGTAAGAATCACCTCGGAGATCAGGACAAGCACCTGCCGACGCTGCATGGGTTCGACGAATTCTTCGGAAACCTGTACCACCTGAACGCTGAAGAAGAACCCGAGACCTACTACTACCCGAAAGACCCCGAGTTCAAAAAGAAGTTTGGTCCCCGTGGCGTGCTCCACTGCACTGCTGACGGCAAAGGCGGACAGACCATCAAGGACACCGGACCACTGACATCGAAGCGTATGGAAACCATCGACGAGGAAGTTCACGAAAAGGCGATGGACTTCCTTGATCGAAACGTCAAAGCGAAGAAGCCGTTCTTCCTGTGGTACAACAGCACTCGCATGCACGTCTGGACGCACCTCAAGAAGGCGTCCCAAGGCAAGACTGGTATCGGCCTCTATCCCGACGGCATGGTGGAACACGATGGCTTCGTCGGTGAAGTGCTGAAGAAACTCGACGATCTGGGTATTGCTGACAACACGATCGTGGTTTACGGCACCGATAACGGTGCGGAAACGGCCTCGTGGCCAGACGGCGGTATCACCCCGTTCCACGGCGAAAAGGGAACGACCTGGGAGGGTGGTCTCCGCGTTCCGATGATCGTTCGCTGGCCCGGCGTGATCAAACCCGGAACGATCGTCAACGAGATCTTCTCGCAGGAAGACTGGATGCCAACGT